>DAHZZC010000455.1 GCA_027435495.1 Planctomycetales bacterium | reverse complement strand
GCTTGTACGGCTCCTTGCAGACCTCGCAAAGGTTTCGAACCAGCCGCTGGGCCATCACACCGGAAAGCGCTGAGGCGATCATGTGCGGCTCAACCCCCAGGTCCAGGAGCCGGAACAGTGCCGTGATCGCGTCGTTCGAGTGGACGGTGGAGAACACCATATGGCCCGTGTTGGCCGCCTGGCAGGCGATCGAGGCGGTCTCCTGATCGCGAATCTCGCCAATCATGATGACGTCGGGATCCTGGCGGAGGATCGAGCGAAGCATCGCGGCGAAGGTCTGGCCGGCCTTGGTGTTGACCTCCATCTGGGTGACATTGTCGAGTTGATACTCGATCGGATCCTCAACGGTGATGATGTTCCGCTGATATCGGTCGATCTCGCGGAGCGAGGCGTAGAGCGTGGTGGACTTACCGGCGCCGGTCGGGCCGCAGCAGAGGAACATCCCATGCGGCTGGGTCACCATCGCCCGAACCTGCTCGACCAGCTTGGGCCGCATTCCCAGCTCATCAAGCTTGGTGATCCCCGAGCTGTTGTCGAGGATTCGCATGACCAGCTTCTCGCCGGCCTTCGAGCCCGAGGTCGCCACGCGGAAGTCGAGGTCGCGACCCTGAAGCTTCGCGCCGAAGGAGCCGTCCTGCGGTTTGCGCTTCTCGGAGATGTCCATCGCCGAGAGAACCTTGAAAACGTTCACCACGGCATCGCCGGTGGCGCGGTCGAACGGTTCGGCGGCGTGGAGAATCCCGTCGATCCGGTAGCGGACCGAGAGCTGCTCGGTCGTCGGCTCGAGGTGGATGTCGGTGGCGCGGCGAAGGACGGCGTCGTAGACCAGTTCCTTGGCGGCCATGTACGAACGCGATTCCTCGGCCTGGCTGACGCGGGTCGGGTCCTCCTTGCCGGCGCCGGTGGACGACTTGCCGATGAACTGGATCGGCGGGCCCGAGCGGTCCGAGGTACCGACGTCCTTGTTGAACAGCGGCCGGATGCCGAGCTTGGCCAGCACGTCGTTGGTGACCTCGCCCAGGTGGTAGGGCGTGAGGACCTTCTGGTCGTCGGGGACCGTCTGGTTCCTGGCGTAGATGTAGGTCAGCAGCGGAATGAAATAGGCCAGCAACAGCAGGATAAGCCCCATCACGTACATGGGCAGGGCCAGGACCAGCAGCAGACCGAGCACACCCGAGAAGAAAACCACGCTGTGCCAGATACCGAACTTGAGATTGTTGAGTTCCTGGGTATCGTGCTCGACCCAGTCGGTGGTCCAGACCCAAAGCAAGTAGATCAGGACGACCGGGACAAACTTGAACAGGTTCAGGTACATCCCGGGTCCGCGAGGCACGTTGGGCGACTGCGCCAGGATGACGGAGATGACGTCGGCAGCCTCCGATGCGGAGGCCAGCCCGATCGTCGCGACGAGGAAGGTGCCGAGCACCAGGGACGGGCGAATCATTGCTGGGCTTTCTCCGGGGCGAGGCCGGCGCGATCCAACGGACCGGGGACGGCAATCGGTCGTCGAGGGCCGCAGTCGGGCGGTTCGAGGCCGGGGGCGTCACCGTCGCCCGATCTGGGCCAGGGCCCCGCGTCCACTCTTCGCGAGGGCCCGGGACCCGATACGCCGGGGCCGCCGCACGACCGTGACTTTGGCGCCCCGCCGCTCTTGCCGGGGCGCCCCAAACGCCGATGACTTCGGGATTGTGTGATCCTAATGCCTTTCGGCCCCGATGGGAAGTCTCGGGGCCACCAACCTTTCGCCCGTCCGCCGGGCGATCAAAGGATGCCCTGCTCGGGAAGCTGAATCCCCTTGAGCACCATCCGCAATGTCTCGGGATTCGGGGCGACCTCGAACGCCGTCGCCCGCTCGATCGTCTCGTTCACCACAAGCTGTCGCAGACTCTCGGTGAAGTCCACCATTCCTTCTTCCTTCCCCATCCGGATGGCCTGTGCCAGCTTGATGTCCTCCTCGGTCAGAATCAGTTTGCGGACCGTCGGGTTCATCCGCATGATCTCAACGAGCGGAACGCGAGACTGCCCACGAGTCGCCTCCCATTCCTTGGTCGTCTTCAGAAGCTTCTGGGCGATGATCGCCTTCAGGTTGAAGGCCAGGTTCTGCCGCATCGCCGAGTGCATCTCCTCCGGGAAAAGATCGAGGATGCGGCTGATCGTCGAGGGGGCGCTGGAGGCGTGGATCGTTCCAAATACCAGGTGGCCGGTCTCGGCGGCGTGCAGCGCTGCGCTGAAGGTCTCCTGGTCTCGCATCTCGCCCACCAGGATAATGTCGGGATCCTGCCGGACCGCGTGCTTCAACGCCGTGTTCCAGTCGATGACGTCGATACCGACCTCACGCTGGTTGATGATGCACTTGTCATCCTTGAACGTGAACTCGATCGGGTCCTCAATGGTGACGACGTGGCATCGCTCGGTCTTGTTGACGTAATTGAGCATCGAGGCGATGGTGGTCGACTTCCCCGAACCGGTGACGCCAGCAAGGATGATGATCCCCTGATCGGTCGTGACGATATCGGCGAGCACCGGCGGCA
>DAHZZC010000454.1 GCA_027435495.1 Planctomycetales bacterium | reverse complement strand
GTGGCCGACAGCACCCGGACCGAGACCTGGATGGGCCGGGACGACCCGACCCGCTTCACCTCGCCGCTCTCCAGCGCCCGCAGGAGCTTGGCCTGCAGGTCGAGCGGCATCTCGCCGATCTCGTCGAGGAAGAGCGTTCCGCCCGAGGCCAGCTCGAACCGCCCTTTCTTCTGGCGGTCGGCTCCGGTAAACGCCCCCTTCTCGTGGCCGAAGAGCTCGCTCTCCAGCAGAGTCTCCGGCAGCGCCGCACAGTTGACGGCCAGGAGCGGCCCATCTCGGGTCACGTCGCTGGAGTGGATCGCCTGGGCGACCAGTTCCTTGCCCGTGCCGGTCTCGCCCGTCACCAGGACCGTACACGTCGACGAGGCAACCCGCGCCACCCGGTCGAAGACCTCGAGCATTCCGAGGCTGCGGCCGATCAGATTGTGATAGGCGTGCTTTTTGCGAAGCCGACCTCGAAGGTCGGCGACCTCATCGATCAACCTCCGGTCCTCAAGCGCCTGGGTGACAATCATCTCCAGGCGGATCGGGTCGATCGGCTTGAGGATCATGTCGTAGGCGCCGAGCTTCATGGCGTCGACGGCGGCCTCCACGGTCGCGTGGCCCGTCATCGCGATCGCAGTGACGGGCATCTCACGCTCGCGGATTTCGCGGATCAGCTCCAGTCCGCTGATCCCCGGTAGCTGAAGATCGGTCAGAATCAGCGAGCAAGGGTTCTCGACCAGCCATTCCAGGGCCGCCGTGCCGTCCGGTGCCACGGCGATCCGACGATCGCGAGATTCCAGCACCTGGGTCAGTTGCTGGCAGATCAGCGGGCTGTCGTCCACCACGAGGATGCGTCGATCCATGGCGCCCTCATCCAAGGTTGAGGCGGGTGGCCAATCTCCTGAGAACCAAACCCAGAGCCCCGACCTGCCCGATTCCGGGAAGGAGGGTGCGCCATTGGGCTCGGTCACGTTGCAGGTTCTTAACCTACGTTCCCGTCGCGGATTGTCAAGCGACCTTGCTCGAAATGGCCGCGATGTTCTCCGCCTTCGTCGTCCTGTTCGATTATTGTGTTGGCCGAAATTTTCCTTGACCACCTGGTCGATATGGGGATTTGATAAGAGTGACGATTCTGTTCTACGATACTTTTAGCTTATCGATCCGTTTGTCGTGCCGAGGGAGTGTGTCATGGCCCGCATGCGTCTCAGGTCAGGGCGCCGCGCCTTCACGTTGATTGAGCTGCTGGTGGTGATTGCGATCATCGCGATCTTGATCGCGCTCTTGCTCCCGGCCGTGCAGGCGGCGCGCGAGGCGGCGCGTCGGATTCAGTGTACGAACAATTTGAAGCAGCTTGGCCTGGCGATGCACAATTATCACTCGGCGGTGAACTCGCTCCCCTGGGGTGCCGGCCATACCGACCGGAGGTATGCCTGGTGCAATTCCTCGACGATTGCGCAGCTTCTGGCTTACTTCGAGCAAGGGACGCTGTTCAACGCGACGAACTTCTGGTGCCAGTGTGGTGCTCCTCCAGGCCCCTCGGCGTTCGACCCGGTGAGCATGACGGTGAACTCGACGGTCAACGATATGACCATCAACATGCTGATCTGCCCCTCGGACCTGGACCGGCTCTCGACCGTCCAGCCAAACAGTAACCCGGTGATTCCTGCGCCGGGGCACACGAACTACAATTCGAGCTGCGGAACCAACCCGGATTGCTACTATTCGAAGCAAGGCCCGTTTTCCTTCGACGGGATGTTTGGCTGTGCCGACATGGTCCGGCCGATCAACTTCGCCGCCGTCACGGATGGACTGAGCAACACCGCGGCCTTCAGCGAGCGGGTCAAGGGGATCTGCTTCAGCTATAATAATGCCTCAACCCGGCAGCAGGTGGACTACCTCACTCCGACATCCTCGCCGACCCAGGCGCCCGCGAGCTGGGAGACGATCGCCTACGAGAACAGCGCTCCGCAGGCGGCCTACCAGGCGTGCCTGAACCTGGGCGCCCCAAAGACGCCGGCGCAGATATTCGGTAACTGGGCGTACGGCTCAGCCTGGTTGGCCTCGGGCGAGACGATGAACCAGTACAACCACGGGATGCCGCCAAATACGATCGCCTGCGGCTATGGCGGAACGGTCTACGGGATCATGGCCTCGGCGTCGAGCCGGCATCCCGGGATCGTCAACGTCCTCTTCGCCGATGGTTCGGTCCACGCGATCAAGAATTCCATCGCGGTCAACATCTGGTGGGCGCTGGGAACCCGGGGCAACGGCGAGGTGATCTCGTCGGATTCGTACTGAGGAACAGCCCTCGGCGATCGATCAAGCTGTTCAGGGAAGACCCGAAGATCAGCGGTCCACGCCGTGTCCGCATGGAGAATCCGGGCCGACATGGCTCCGAAGGTCCGGAGCGCCGGCGGGGCTGATCCGGTCGTCGGATGCGACAGGATGGCCTGAGGAACCTGGCCGAACGCCCTGCCAGGCTGAGGTCGGACCATCGGAGGTCGCGGCCACTGCGGCGAGAGCCCCTGTCGCCGCGAGCAGGGCCCCCACGACGAGCTTCCGGAGCGGACGCGGACGTCTTCGGTGCGAGGGGCACGGGGAATCAACGAAAGCCCCGGGATCGTTTCGAAGGATGGACCCGTCCTGGAGACGATCCGTCGGGTTCGGCCTGGACCCGGGCGACCATCGCGTGCGGCCTGGCTTTGCGGCGGATTCTCCGGTGAACTCGACGACTTCGGCGAGGGCTTGCGTCCGGCCAAACCATCGGATCAGCAGGGTGGCCGCCAGCGCCAGGCCTCGCCGCAGGAGACGCGTCCGGAGCAATTCTCGGGCCCGCGAGAGCCGCCCTTTCACGGTGCCTACCGGCCAGGAAAGGAGCTCGGCCACTTCCTCATTTGTCCTTCCTTCGAGGTAGCAGAGGACGACGGGAGTTCTGTACTTGTCGGGAAGCTGGCCGATCTCGTCGTGGAGCAGGGCGGCGATCTCGTTCCGTACCACCATTGAGGGGTCGCCGCTCGCCGCCGGCGCTGGTCGTCTCTCCACGAAGAGCCGCCGCTCGACACAGAGCCGACGAGACTGCCGGGACCGGAGCCCCGATGCGCATCGAGTCGCCACGCCCTGGAGCCAGCCGGCAAGCGCCCGACCGTCGCGAATTGTGCCCGCCTTCCGCGCCAGGGTGAGAAACGTGGCCTGATAGGCGTCCTCCGCATCCTGTTGATGGCCGAGGATTCGGTGGCAGATCGCCAGGACCATTGGCCCGTGCCTCTCGACCAGGGCATCGAAGGCCGACTGAGCATCCCCGGCGTCAGCGTGGAGGAAACGCCAGAGCAAATGCTCGTCGGGCGGGTCCATGAGGAACGAGCATCCGTTGCTCACGGCGGTTGCAATCGTTTCCGCCTCAATCATGTCTGGGACCTCTCAGAAAATCCACTCGTTGTCCAGACCGGCGGCACGTTCCCAGAGTCGTTCTAGTCGCCGATCGGCCGGGCGACAAGGTCGGACGACGACGCCGCTTCCAGGAATGCCGCAAAATCGCGGGATCGTCTCGCTGTGGAGCCTCCGCAGCGATGCGCCGGGAAAAAGATGTAACCGGATTCGATCGGCGAGACTCCTTGGTAACAGCATCCGGGACAGGCCC
>DAHZZC010000453.1 GCA_027435495.1 Planctomycetales bacterium | reverse complement strand
TTTTTTCCCGATCGAGGTTGCGAGGCCCAACCCGGCCGTTGTTTTCCGAAAGCGGAACTGCGATTTCGATGCGTTCCTATTGATTTGAGGAGAGGATCGGATCGGCCGAACTCTCGCGACTTGAAGTCTTCCGATCGCGTCGCGGGCTGACGGTCAGTCCTTGCGGCGTGGTTCTTTCAGAGATAGAGTTGGCTCCAGGGTAGGTTCCTTGGTGCTTCGGTGAAGATTATGCAAGTGATTCCGGCGATCGACCTGCGGGGTGGGCATTGCGTCCGGCTCAGGCAGGGGGATTTCGACCAGGAGACGGTCTTCGGGGACGACCCCGCGGCGATGGCGGCACGCTGGGAGTCGGAGGGTGCCGGGCGGATCCATCTCGTCGACCTGGACGGTGCCAAGGTGGGCCGCCCGGTGAACGTCGAGGCGGTTCGCGCGATCCTCGACCGGGTCCGTGTGCCGTGCCAGCTCGGCGGCGGCATCCGCGATGAGGCGACGATCGCGGCCTGGCTGGAAGCAGGTATCGAGCGGGTCGTGGTGGGGACCCAGGCCCTACGCGACCCGGAGTGGTTCGGCCGGATGGCCAACGACTATCCGGGCCGGCTGCTTCTTGGACTCGATGCACGCGATGGCCGGGTCGCGGCCGAGGGATGGCTCGAAACCTCCGGGGTCGACGCCCTCGCGCTCGCCCTTCAGTTCGATGCGCTACCGATCGCCGGCATCATCTACACCGACATCGCCCGCGATGGAATGCTCGAGGGCCCGAACCTCGAGTCGACCGCCGCGCTGGCGAAGGCTGTCCGTTCGCCCGTGATCGCCTCGGGCGGGGTCGGCAATCTCCAGGACATCGAGCGACTGGCCACGCTCCCGATCGCCGGGTGCATTGTCGGCCGCGCCCTCTACGACGGTCGCTTCACGCTTAGCTCTGCTCTGCTCTCGGCAGGCCCCAGGCAGTAGGCAATCGGCCGCGATTCCGCGTTCCCGGCTTTCTCCTTGCTCGTCCAGTTCGCTGCGGAGGATCGCGCCCCCTGTCTCCTCGCCGGCGGCCTGCCGGTCACAACATGAGGGGAGACGACTTGATGACCACCACGTATCACATCGCGGATATCCGGAATGTCGCCCTGGCTGGACATGGGGCGTCGGGCAAGACCAGTCTTGCCGACGCCCTACTCTTCGCTTCAGGAGCCACGAGTCGCAAGGGATCGGTGGACGACGGAACCAGCCTTCTCGACGTCGACGACGAGGAAAAACGCCGTCATTTCACCATCGATTGTCACCTCGGACACCTGGCCTGGGACGGCCGGCAGATCCACCTGATCGACACGCCGGGTTATCCGGACTTCATCGGTAACGCGCTCAGCGCCCTGGCGGCTGTCGAGAACGTCGTGATCGCCGTCTCCGGCCCCTCGGGCATCGAGTCGAACACCCGCCGTCTGTTCAACGAGGCTGGACGCCTCGGCCTTGGCCGGTTTGTCGTCGTCACCAAGATGGACGCCGAGAACGTCGACTACCGATCTGACCTGGCCGCGATCCGCGAGTCGTTCGGTAACATGTGCGTTCCGTTCAACGTCCCGATCGGCCAGGGAGCGAGCTTCGAGGGTGTCATCGACGTGATCCAGTCGCACGACAACGACCCGCCCGCCTGCCCCGTTGCCCCCACCGAGGCGTACCGGATGGTTGTCGAGCAGATCGTCGAGCTCGACGAGGACCTCATGATGCGCTACCTGGAAGGCGAGACCATCGCCCCCGACGAATTGCGCAAGACAGCTCACGACGCGATCGCTCAGGGGAAGCTCGTTCCGGTCCTTTGCGTCTGCACCCGGAAGGATCTCGGCATCCGTGAGCTACTCGATCTGGTCGCCGGGTGCGGTCTCAGTCCCGACGACATCCACCGCTTCGGCACCCGATCGGCCGACGGTGACGGCCCTGAGGAGGAGATCACTCCCGTCGAGGACGGGACGCTTGTCGCCCAGGTCTTCAAGACGATGAACGACCAGTTCATGGGCAAGATGAGCTACCTTCGAATCCTCAGTGGCCGGCTCGCGCCCGATACCACGCTGGTGAACCTCCGAAGCGGCAGGACGGCGAAGGCCGGCCACGTCTACATGGTCCAGGGGAAGCAGCAGGAGGAGGTCACCGAGGCGATCGCGGGCGACATGGTCGCCATCGCCAAGTTCGACGACCTGCACGTCTCCGACACGGTGAGCAACGTCGGCGGCAATACGACCGTACCCCAGCTTCGGGTCCGACCGATTCGGTTCCCGATGCCGATGGTCCCCCGCGCCGTCGAGCCGAAGGCCCGCGACGACGAGGCGAAGATTTCGGTCGGCCTCTCCAAGATCGCCGACGAGGACCCGACGTTCTCGATCCGCCGCGACGCCCAGACGCACGAGCTGGTGATCTCGGGGATGAGCGACCTGCACCTCGACGTGATCCAGCAGCGGCTCAAGAACCGCTACAAGCTGGAGATGAGCACCCACGTCCCGCACGTCCCCTACCTGGAGACGATTCTGGGCGAGTCGGAGGCCAACCACCGCCACAAGAAGCAGACCGGCGGCCGAGGCCAGTTCGCCGAGGTGCATCTGAGGGTCCGCCCCAGGCAGCGCGGCGAGGGCTTCCACTTCGTCGACGCGGTCAAGGGCGGGACAATCCCCAACCAGTTCATCCCGGCCGTCGAGAAGGGCGTCCGCGAGCAGATGGAGAAAGGCGTCGTCTCGGGCAACCAGGTGGTGGACGTCGAGGTGGAGGTCTTCTTCGGCAAGGACCACCCGGTCGACAGCTCGGAGCAGGCGTTCAAAACCGCGTCGGCGTCGGCGTTCCGCAAGGCGTTCGAGGAGGCCCGCCCCGCCCTGCTGGAGCCGATGGTCACCATCGAGATCACCGTCCCGGCCGAGAAGTTCGGCGACATCTCGGGCGACCTCTCAACACGTCGCGGCCACATTACCGGGATGGACACGCTGCCCGGCGGCCAGCAGGTGATCCGAGCCGAGGTCCCGCTGGCCGAGGTGCTGACCTACGCCTCGCAACTCAAGAGCATGACAGGGGGCCAGGGCTCGTTCACGATGGACTTCAAGTCGTACGACCCCGTCCCGCCCAACGTCCAGCAGCAGATCGTCGAGAGGTACAAGAAGTCGCGAGCGGGTATCGAGGAAGAGTGACGTTGGATTGAACCACAGAGACACCGAGACACAGAGTTCGGATCAGAAATCTTTTCCGTTCTCTGTGTCTCGGTGTCTCTGTGGTGGAATTCTTCTCGAGAGTCGAAGGCGATCTGCCTACTCGTAGATCTTGCCGAAATAGAGGAACTCCGCAAACATCTTCCAGCTCGGCGGCCACTCGGGCTGGTGGAACGGCCCCGGCTCGAAGTCGTTGAGAGCCGCTTCGAGGAAAGCGGAGATCTCGCTGTTTTGCCAGTTCAGCGCCCCGCCCCACCGGTAGCGCTCGGGCTCGTCCCGCTCCATCCGCTCGGCTTCCTCACGCTCCTCGATCAGCGCCCGGACGAAGGCGAGGAACGACTCGCGATCCACGACAGAGTCCAGCCGTTCCTCGGGAGACATCAGCCAGCCTCCTCACCGGGATACAGCATTCAACAGAGGGAACAGGTCGTCTTTACTCGGGTTCATAAGCGAGATTGGGAGCCAGCCAGCGCTCGACCTCTCGGACGGTCATTCCCTTCCGCTTCGCGTAGTTTTCGACCTGGTCGCGCGTGATCATGTCCACGGCGAAGTACCGCGCCTGGGGGTGCGAGAAGTAAAGCCCACTGACCGAGGCGCCCGGATACATCGCGAACGACTCCGTAAGCCGGATGCCGGCCTGAGCCTCGGCGTCGAGCAGTCGCCAGATGTCGCGCTTCTCGGTGTGGTCGGGCGAGGTCGGGTAGCCCGAGGCTGGGCGGATGCCCCGGTATTTCTCGTTGATGAGCTCCTCGTTGCTGAGGCGCTCGTGGCAGCCGAAGCCCCACTCCTCGCGGGCCCGCTTGTGCAGCATCTCAGCGAGCCCCTCGGCGAGGCGGTCGGCCAGCGCCTTGCTCATGATCGCGTTGTAATCGTCGTGGTCGCGCTCGAACTCGGCCGCCAACTCATCGGCGCCGATGCCGGCCGTCACCGCGAAAGCTCCCAGATAGTCGCGGACGCCGGAATCCCGAGGCGCCAGGTAATCGGCCAGGGCGCGGAACGAGGTCTGCCCGTCGCGCTCCCACTGCTGACGCAGGGTCGGCAGCCGGATTCGCTCGGCCGTACGCGACTCGTCCTCGTAGATCACCAGGTCATCGCCGATGCTATTCGCCGGGAAGAATCCGTAGACGGCGTTCGCCTGGAGGCGTCCTTCCGAGACGATTTGCTTCAGGATCGCCTGGGCGTCGTCAAACAGTTCGCGAGCGCGAGGTCCGCGCTCCGGGTCCTCGAAAATGCGAGGATACTTCCCCTTCAACTCCCACGAGAGAAAGAACGGCGACCAGTCGATGAACGGGACGATCTCGGCGAGCGGGATCGATCGAAGGGTCCGCGTTCCCAGGAACGCCGGGACGGCGGGCGGCGGATCATTCCATTCCAGGATCAGCCGACGACGGACGGCCTCCTCATACGGGACGAGCTTCCGCTTGCGACGGCCGCTGAACGACTCGCGCTCCTTCTCCTGATAGGCACGGTTTTGTCGGTCGAGCTCGCCACGGGTCTCGATGCGGACGAGGCGGTCGACCACGCCAACGCTCTTCGAGGCGTCCATCACATGGACAACCGACCCATGATAGGCCGGTGCAATCTTGACCGCCGTGTGCTTGGCACTGGTGGTGGCCCCGCCGATGAGGAGCGGGATCTCGAAGCCGTTCCGTTCCATCTCACGGGCGACGTGGACCATCTCGTCGAGCGAGGGTGTGATCAGGCCGGAGAGGCCGATCATGTCGACCGACTTCTCCTTCGCCTCCTTCAAGATCGTCTCACAGGAGACCATCACACCCAGGTCAACGACCTCGTAATCGTTGCAGGCGAGGACCACGCCCACAATGTTCTTGCCGATGTCGTGGACGTCGCCCTTGACGGTCGCCATCAGGACGCGGCCTCTTGCCTGTCGGGCCGACTCGGCTGAATTGCCGCTGGCCGCGGCCTTCTCGGCTTCCATGAAGGGCGTCAGATAGGCGACAGCCTTTTTCATCACCCGGGCACTTTTCACGACCTGCGGGAGGAACATCTTACCGGCGCCGAAGAGGTCGCCGACGACGTTCATGCCGTCCATCAACGGCCCCTCGATGATGTGCAACGGCCGCTCGTACTGCTGCCGGGCCTCCTCGGTGTCCTCGTCGATGAAGTCGACCATCCCGGTAATGAGTGCGTGCTTCAGCCGATCCGCAACCGGCTCCGACCGCCACGAGAGATCCTTGCCCTTGTCTTTCTTCTGCGATGACTTCACCGACTCGGCAAATTCGGTGAGGCGGTCGGCGGCGTCGGGTCGTCTGTTGAGCAGGACGTCCTCGACGCGCTCCAGCAGATCCTTGGGGATCTCTTCATAGACCTCGATCTGGCCAGCGTTGACGATCCCCATGTCGAGGCCGGCCCGGATCGCGTGGTACAGGAACGCGGCGTTCATCGCCTCGCGGACGATGTCGTTGCCGCGGTACGAGAACGAGACGTTGCTCACGCCGCCCGAGGTCTTGCAGTATGGCAGCCGCTGCTTCAGCTCTCGGACCGCCTCAATGAACTCGATCGCGTAGTTGTTGTGCTCCTCAATACCGGTCCCCACCGTGAGGATGTTGACGTCGAAGATGATGTCCTCGGGCGGGAACCCGGCCTGCTCGGTCAGCAGTTTGAAGGCTCGCTCGCAGATGGCGAGCTTGCGGTCCTTCGTGACGGCCTGCCCCTCCTCATCGAAGGCCATCACGACGACCGCGGCGCCATACCTTCGTACGAGCCGGGCCTGGTGAAGGAATTCTTCCTCGCCGGCCTTCAGGCTGATCGAATTGACGACCGACTTCCCCTGCACGCACTTCAAACCGGCCTCGATCACGCTCCACTTGGAGCTGTCGATCATGATCGGGACGCGGGCGATCGAGGGGTCGGCGGAGACCAGGTTGAGGAACCGGGTCATGGCCTTTTCGCCGTCGATGAGGCCCTCGTCCATGTTCACGTCGATGATGTTCGCGCCGCCCTCCACCTGCTCTCGGGCGACGGCCAGAGCCGACTCGTAATCCCCCGACCGGATCAGGCGGGCGAACTTCTTCGAGCCGGTGATGTTCGTCCGCTCGCCGACCATGATGAAGTTGGTCTCGGGCCGGACGACCAGCGGCTCCATTCCGCTGTAAGTGGACCAGTGCGGAAGGGCGGGGATGCGCCTGGGCTTGACGCCCTGGACGGCCTTACTGATGGCCTCGATCCAGTCGGGACGGGTGCCGCAGCAGCCGCCGACGATGTTCAGCCAGCCGTTGCGGGCGAATTCACCGAGCACGGCCGCCGTCCGGTCCTTATCGGCAAGGAAGCCGCCAAAGCCGTC
>DAHZZC010000452.1 GCA_027435495.1 Planctomycetales bacterium | reverse complement strand
CTCAACAGGACGGTCCGCCGGCACGGCACCAATGGGATCGCTGGCTCCCACCACCCGGCCCCCTTTCACGCCGCCGCCGGCAAATCCCACCGTGAAGCAGAGCGGCCAGTGGTCGCGACCGCCGGCCGGGTTGATCCGGGGCGTCCGGCCGAACTCCGCCAGGTTGCAGACAAGAGTTCGGTCGAGCAGACCGCGCTGCGAGAGGTCCTCGATCAGGGCCGAGTAGGCACGGTCGTACATCGGACAGACGATGTCGCGCATCCCCTCGATCGACGTGAACGGCTTCGAGCCGTGGATGTCCCAGGTGATCTCGTCGAAGACCGTCAGGAACGCGTTGATCGTGACGAACCGAACACCCGACTCAACCAGCCGACGAGCCAGCAGGCAGCACTGGCCGAAGCGGGTCATCCCGTAGTGTTCGCGGACGGTCTCCGGCTCCTCGGAGAGATCGAACGCGCGCCGCGCTTCCGCGCTGGTCATCAGGCGGAAGGCTGAGTGAAAGTTGTCGTTGAGGAGTGCGGCGTCCTCGGAAGCCTCAAAGGTGGCGACGGCGTCGTCGACCATCTCTCGGATCTTGCGTCGGCGCTCCAGGCGAACGGTGCCGATTTCCTTAGGGGGAAGGAGATCAGGCACGCGGAAGTTGGGGCGGGACGGGTCGGCATTGAGGGCGAACGGATCGTTTGCCTTGCCGAGGAAGCCGCCGGCCTGTCCGTTGGGCAGGTTGCCGCCGCCCCGGCCCATCAACTCGGGCAGGACAACAAACGGCGGGAGGTCGGTCTTGCGCCCTTCGAGGTAGCCGACGACCGAACCGATATGTGGCGTGTTGACTCCGCCGGCGAAGAGGCGGCCGGTTTGCATCATCTGCCATCCGGCGTCGTGGACCGCAGCGCCGCCGTGGTGGACCGAGCGCACGAGCGAGAACTTGTCGGCAATGGCGGCGTGGCGCGGGAGGATCTCGGAGACCTGAATCCCCGACGACCGGGTCGCGATCGGCCGGAACGGCCCGCGAATCTCGGCGGGGGCGTCGGGCTTCATGTCCCAGAGGTCCATGTTGCTCGGCGCGCCGAGGTTGAAAATCATGATGCAGGCGCGGTCGTCGGCCCCCGGCCTGACCGCCCCGGCGGCCCGCGCGGCGTACCATTGCGGCAAGCCGAAGCCGAGCGCCCCCAGGGTCCCGACCCGGAGGAAATCCCGACGCGAGGCGCCGCCGCAGGTCGAGGTCTGGCCCTGTCCGGTGAACGTCAGCATGGGGAATCAATCCTCCGCGGTCCCGACCCAGGGGAAGGCAGGCGACGTCACCAGCACCCCGGTCGTTGCCGAGAGCCCGGCACCCCATTCCCTATCCCGATCGTACCATAATACCCTCAGGCCCGCGATCGAGGCGCCCTGGTAGACCCGATGCGAACGGCCCAGCTGATTTTCCCAGGCGGCCAGCGCAGGATGCCGAGCGTCGAGGTGATCGTCGCCGCCACGACTTTCCTCGTTGAAGGAGAGTCCCTTCCGGATCATGATTCCGGGAGATCAGGGTGGTGCGAGCGGGTTGCGGGCCTCAGTGAATCCGAAGGAATCGGATGGAAGATTCGAGAGCGACCCATCATTGAGATTCGGGTCGGATGGTCATGAGCGATTGAGGATTCACGATGAATGACCAGGTCGCGGATACCCTCGGCCGTAAGTACCTGATCGCGCTGACGGCCGTGGCCATTTTGCTTCTCGGCGACCGGGCGCTGATCGATCCCTACCTGATGCGACTCGCGACCGATGCACCGCTCATGAACATTGCCGGGCGGCAGCGCATGCTCAGTCAGCGGCTCATGAAGGCCGCCCTTGCCTTCGAGGGCGGCTGGGGTGGCGGGAAGGCTCCTCTCCGAGAGATGACCGAGGCGCTCGGTCCATGGTCGGCCGCCCAGGAGCAACTCCTTCGAGACGTGGTGAGCCCAGCATGGCCCAGCCGGGGAAGCGAGGCCCTGCGCGACGCGTTACAGCAGCTCGATCCTTACTTTCTGAAGATCCGGGCAGCCGCGCAGCGGGTGATACGGGCCGGATCGAGCGATCCGCCCGACCTGGAAATCGTCCGCGACGGCCTGGTCGTGATGCTCGTCCACGAGGCCGAATACCTCCGACGGATGGACCAGGTTGTCGGACTCTACGAGAGCGAGGCACGTGGCCGTGTCGTTGATCTCCGCCGGGTCGGCTGGATTGTCACGGGCCTGATTCTGGCAACTCTCGGGGCGATCGGTCGGTTCATCCTCCGCCCGGCTACCGG
Source organism: Planctomycetales bacterium (assembly GCA_027435495.1). GTDB lineage: Bacteria > Planctomycetota > Planctomycetia > Isosphaerales > Isosphaeraceae > JAKAUH01. The sequence goes on along the minus strand of DAHZZC010000452.1, from coordinate 6,304 downwards.
ATTGATCCGGAGTCAGATTTCCGAACTCGAGCGGGCTCGCGACGAACTGGAGGCCCGGGTGCGGGAGCGGACCCGTGAACTGCAAGAAGCCGGCGAGCGGCATCGGGCGCTGGTCGAGCAGTTCAGTCACGTGGCGCGGACGACGACGATCGGCGAGATGGCCAGCGGGCTGGCCCACGAACTGAACCAGCCGCTCGGGGCCATCGCCAACTATGCCGAGGGCTGCCTGGTCGAACTCGCGGCGCCGGATCCCGCGATCGGTGAGGTCCGCGACGCGCTCGAACGGCTGCTCGCCACCACCCTCCGTGCCGGCCAGATCATCGACCGCATCCGCAAATTCGTGACACGACAGGAATCCAGGCGCGAGCCGTTCGAGCCCAACCAGGTCGTCGAGGGCGTCCAGGAGCTCTTCCGAGGCGAGGTCGAACGGCGCGGGATCGTTGTGCAACTCGATCTGGCACCCGACTTGCCCTGTGTGTGGGGCGATCCTGTTCAGATTCAGCAGGTCCTGGTGAATCTGGTCCGGAACGCGTTCGACGCCCTCGCGGCGCAAACGTTGAAGCCGACGTTGGTTATACAAACACGTCAGGTCGAATCCGACCGCGTGGAGTTCGCTGTGATCGACAATGGGGAGGGGATTTTCCCCGAGTCCATCGACCGGGTTTTTGATGCGTACTTCAGCACGCGTGCCAGCGGAATGGGCATGGGATTGGCGATTTGTCGGACCCTCATCGAGTCCCATCAGGGACGGATCGACGTCCGATCTCGTCCCGGGGAGAGAACGACCTTTGCCTTCACACTTCCGGCCGGCACCAGCGACGACGGAGCCGTCCGTCGTCTACATCGTGGATGACGACCCGGACATGCGGGACTCGCTCGGGTGGCTCATGAAGACGGTCGGGATCCGCGCCCGGACCTTTGCCTCCGCCGCCGAGTTCCTTCGCGAGTTCATCCCGAACAGCCCCGGCTGCCTGATCCTCGACGTGCGGATGCCCGGCACCAGCGGGCTCGACCTCTTTGAGGAACTGGTCTGCCGCGGCGAGGACATGCCGGTCATCTTCATCACAGCGCATGCTGATGTCCCGATGGCGGTCCGCGCGATGAAGTCCGGTGCCGTCGAGTTCGTGGAGAAGCCGTTCAATCGCCAGACCCTCCTCGACAAGGTCCAGCGTGCCATCAAGGACGACTCCGAGCGCCGGGGCCGGATGACCGCACGCACCGAGCTATCCAGGCGATTCGAGCAACTCACCGACAAGGAGCGTGTGGTCCTCGAGCTGATCAAGGAAGGAAGACCGAACAAGGAGATCGCGAGCCAGCTCCAGATCACACCTCGGGCCGTCGAGCTGCGGAGATCCAGTCTGATGCGCAAGCTCGGCGTTCGCTCTCTGATCGAGCTCCTGCGGCTCTCGGTTGTGCTGGAGGCCGGGTCGGGAGGTCACCGGGAGAGACGCTGAGAGCCCCGGCCGGAAGGGCCTTCGAGGGCATCATTCCACGTCATCGGCGAGCCCTCGCTTTTCGCTCGGAGCGAATACCGGCGCTCCGTCGGCCCGGAAAGGCCGGTGTTTGTGCTTCAATGCCTGGCAATCGCGCTCAGCGATTAGGCGGGCTTTCATCGAGGTGGGAGCGGGCCGCCCTTCGGTTTTGCGCAGGAGTCCCACGGGAAACCGAAAAGGATCTTCGTGCTTCCGTAGCCATTCACCCTCGAGAGCGGTGTACGGCCCGGGTTCGGCACGAGCGATGCTTTTCCCCCGTCGTCCGCAGTCGCCAGCCGGCTCCTCTCCCGGCGGCGTATGGCGACTGACCCGCGCGAAAGACCGATCCCGATGGGCAATGCCTCGCGCCAGCCCGGGCGTGGCACTGGAGTGCCGTTGCTATGAGCATCTACGGATTGAATGGTCCGACACCGGGGCCGGGCTTGGCGTTGGGGGCGATCCCGGCGGACGCGTGCCTGGTTGGCACGTGCCTGGAAGAGCAGTCGGACCTCACCGCCGTCGAGCGGTTTGCCCAGTTCCACGGGGACGCGGCCGATCCACTCCAGAGTCGGTACTACTCGGCCCTGATGCCGACCCGTCCCCCAGGTCCCGGCCAGCAGTATGCCTTCGACGTCGACCTCGATCGATGCTCCGGCTGCAAGGCCTGTGTGGCCGCCTGCCACAATCTCAACGGTCTGGACGAGGGCGAGTCGTGGCGTGAGGTCGGCCTCGTGTTTGGGGGCGGGCCGGGTCTGCCCATGCTTCAGCACATAACAAGCTCTTGCCATCATTGTCTCGACCCAGCCTGCCTCAACGCCTGTCCGGTCGAGGCCTACGAGAAAGACCCGGTGACGGGGATCGTCCGGCATCTCGACGACCAGTGCTTCGGTTGCCGGTACTGCACGCTGGCCTGCCCGTATGACGCACCGAGGTTTCACGCGGGCAAGGGGATCGTTCGCAAGTGCGACATGTGCAGCGGTCGGCTCGCGGCCGGCGAGGCGCCGGCGTGCGTCCAGGCCTGTCCGCACGAGGCCATCGCGATCCGGGTCGTCGACCGGACGGAGGTGATCGCTCGCGCCGAGGCGGGCCTCTTCCTCCCCGGAGCACCCGATCCCGGTTTCACCCAGCCAGCGACCTCCTACCGATCGAGGCACATCCGGAGATTGGAGGACTTGCAACCGGCCGACGATCACCATGTCGAGCCCGATCACGCGCACTGGCCGCTGATCGCCATGCTCGTGTTGACCCAGTTGTCGGTCGGCGGCTTCGTCGTCGAGCTGGCGGCCGTCGCGAGCGGGAGCGATCGGGGACTCGGGACGGCCCTTCACCCGGCTCTCTGCCTCGGCCTGGGATGGGTGGGCCTCGCGGCAAGTATCCTCCACCTCGGCCGACCGCTTTACGCCTATCGCGCGATCATCGGCATCGGACATTCGTGGCTCAGCCGCGAGGTGCTCGCCTTCGGGCTCTACGCCAAGCTGGCGACGGCGTTCACGGCCCTGGAGATTTTCCGGCCGGAATGGCTCCAGGTGGCGGCGGGGCTGCGGACGGCTCTGCTCGGCGCCGTCGTGGTGTCGGGCCTGGCCGGACTCGCCAGCTCGGTCATGGTGTACCACGCGGTTCGGCGAGAGTTCTGGCACGCCCGATACGGCGGGGCGAGGTTTGTGGGCTCGGCGATCGTACTCGGGTTGACGACCGCCCTGGCGGCGCTGGCGATCGGCCGAGTCGGAAACGTCGGAGGGATCGCGACCGGCCTGATCGCCGCGATGACCGCCAAACTCGGGTTCGAGGCGTGGATCCTCCACGGCTTCGCACGTTCCGAACGGTCGGCGTTACGGGGAACGGCCTCCCTGCTCCGAGGGGCTTTGAGAACGCAGGACCGCTTCCGGCGGATCCTGGGCCTGGCTGGTGGTGTCCTCCTGCCGGCGCTCGCCGTGGTGGCGTCGTCCCAGGGGATGCCCGGGATCACGGCGGCCATCGCCGTCCTCGCGCTGATCACGTCGATCGGCGGAGAGCTGGCCGAGCGTTACCTGTTCTTCACCGCGGTTGTCCGGCCGAGCATGACGGGAGGGCTGATTCCGTGACGACCATCGGCATGAATTCGGCGCTCCTCCAGCGCGCTCTCGACCTGGTCCGGGCTCGGGACGGGCACCTGACCCGCGAGCTACTCCGGGTGCCGGGCGGATTCGGGCTCGGGCAGGTGCCCGCCGCTCGATCGCCCGACGCGACCACGGGAATGGTCTGCGGCTTTTGCTCCACGGGCTGCGGCCTGACGGTGCACCTTCGCGAGGGCGAGGCGGTCGGCCTCACCCCGACGACGGAGTACCCGGTCAATCGCGGCCTGGCCTGCCCCAAGGGGTGGGAGGCCCTCAGCGTCCTCGACGCTCCGGATCGCGCCACGATCCCGCTCCTGAAGGGCGACGACGGCCGACATCAGCCGGTCGACTGGCATGCGGCCTTGACGACCATGACCGGCCGATTCCAGTCCATCCAGCAGGCCCACGGCGCGGATTCCGTCGCCTTCCTGAGCACCGGTCAGATCGCCACCGAGGAGATGGCCTTGCTCGGCGCCGTCGCCAAGTTCGGCATGGGAATCGTGCATGGAGACGGCAATACCCGTCAATGCATGGCGACGGCCGTCTCGGCCTACAAGCAGGCCTTCGGCTTCGACGCTCCACCCTACACCTACGAGGATCTTGAGGAATCCGACTGCATTGTCCTCATCGGGTCGAATCTCTGCATCGCCCACCCCATTCTCTGGGAGCGGGTGATGCGCAACCGCAAGAAACCCGAGATCCTGGTCATCGACCCACGACGGACCGAGACGGCGATGGCCGCAACGCTCCACCTGCCGTTGCGGCCCAAGTCCGATCTGGTCCTCCTCTACGGACTGGCGAACATCCTGATCCGCAACCGATGGATCGACCTCTCGTTCATCGATGCCCACACCGCGGGCCACACCGAGTTCGCCGACCATGTCGCCGGATACGAGGAGGATGTCGTCTCCCGGGAGACCGGGCTGAGCGTCTCGACGATCCGCGACGCGGCCCGTCGGATTCACGAGAGTCCTCGCACCTCGTTCTGGTGGACGATGGGGGTGAATCAAAGCCATCAGGGAGTTCTCACGGCGCAGGCGATCATCAACCTCGCTCTGTTGACCGGCAACATCGGCCTGCCCGGAACGGGGGCCAATTCGATCACCGGCCAGTGCAACGCGATGGGCTCGCGACTCTTCTCGAACACGACGAATCTCCTCGGCGGCCACGACTTCGCCTCCCCCAGAGACCGCGCCAGGGTCGCCGGCCTTCTCGAGATCCCCGAGGAGCGGATTCCCACGAGTTCGGGCTGGTCTTACGACCGGATCCTCGACGGAATCGAGGCCGGCAAGATCAAGGGCCTTTGGGTGATCGGAACCAATCCGGCGCATTCCTGGATCGACCAGGGACGGCTCCGCGCGATCCTCGGCCGTCTGGACTTCCTTGTGGTGCAGGACATGTACCACTCGACGGAGACCGCCCGGCTCGCCGACCTGATCCTTCCGGCCGCGGCCTGGGGCGAGAAGGAGGGCACGTTCATTAACTCCGAGCGGCGGATCGGGCTGATCAAGAAGGTTCGCCGCGCCCCGGGCCAGGCCCTCGCCGACTTCCACATCTTCAGGCTGGTCGCCCACTACTACGGGTGCGGACCGATGTTTGAACGATGGGAGTCGCCCGAGGCGGTCTTCGGGATCCTCAGGTCGCTCACCGCAGGGATGCCTTGCGACATCTCCGGCATCGCTGATTATCGGATGCTCGACGAGACCGGCGGCATCCAGTGGCCGTACCCCTCCGAGGGCGCGGTGCGGGCGAAACAGCGCCGCCTTTTCGCCGACGGCCGGTTCTTCTTCCCGGATGGCCGAGCCCGCTTCGTCTTCGGGACTCCACGGGACCTCCCCGAGCCGCCAGGCGGCGACTTCCGCTACCAGCTCCTCACGGGCCGCGGTAGCGCCGCGCAGTGGCATACCCAGACGCGGACGGCAAAATCCGGCATTCTCCGCAAGCTCCATCCGCAGGACCCGTACGTCGAGATCCACCCTGCCGACGCCGCCGACCTCGGCCTCCGCGCCGGCCAGTGGGCGGCCGTCGAATCCCGACGCGGGCGGGCGATCGCGCGGGCCTTACCCACCGCGACCGTTCCCCAGGGATGCCTCTTTCTGCCCATGCATGACGAAGCCACCAACCGGCTGACCGACGCCGTCTTCGACCCGGTCTCGCGGCAGCCGGCCTACAAGTCCTGCGCGGTGAGGATCCGGGCGGCCCGACCCGAGGAAACCGCCCCGGGCGTGCAGGCCCGTCGCTCAAACCCAGAACCAACCGCCACAGGGAGCCCATCACAATGATCGCGCGGAATCGCCACCGGAAGACTGTGGTGGTCATCGGCAACGGGATGGTCGGCCACCGCTTCTGCGAGCGGATGGTGGAGTACGATGTCGAGCGGACTTACGAGATCGTGGCGTTCTGCGAGGAGCCGCGTGCCGCTTATGATCGCGTCAACCTCTCGAAATACTTCGAGCATCGCGAGGCCGAGCCCCTCAAGCTCGCCTGCCCGTCGTGGTACGCCGACAAGGAGATCACGCTCCACATCGGCGAGCGAGCCACGGCGATCGACCGCGGGAAGCGTCTCGTCCTCTCCTCGACGGGCCGCGAGATCGAATACGACGTGGTCGTGCTGGCGACCGGCTCGTCGCCGTTCGTGCCGTCCATCCCCGGCCTCGACAGAAGGGGAGTCTTCGTCTATCGGACCATTGAAGACCTTGAGGGGATTCTCGCCCACGCCGGCAGGGCCTCATCCGCCGC
>DAHZZC010000451.1 GCA_027435495.1 Planctomycetales bacterium | reverse complement strand
CAACGTCTCCGAGACCCGGTATGTCCGCGAGACCATGATGCGCCAGGTGCCGGTCCAGACCTGCCGCATGGTGGCCGAGGAGCGGGTGCAGTCCTGCCCCGTGACCACCTGCCAGTACGTCGCCGAGGAGCACGTCGAGCCCTACGAGGTGCAGACCTGCCAGATGGTGGCCGAGGAGCGGGTCGAGCCGTATCAGGTGACCACCTGCCAGTACGTCAGCGAACAGCGCGTCGAGCGCGTCCCGGTGACCACCTGCCGGATGGTCGCAGAAACCGCCTCGCGACAGGTCCCGGTCTGCGTCGCCGATCAGGTCCCCGTGACCGTGAACCGTTGCGTCGCACGGGTCGTTCCCCGAACGATCGCGGTCCAGCAGTGCACGATGGTCCCGGTCGTGATGCCATCCTGCCCGACCTGCCAGTAATCCTGAGGATTTCGGAAGCAGAAGACGGCGGCGTCCCAATCATCGCGGGACGTCGCCGTCTTCTTTTCTTTCCGGTTCCATTCGCCCATCAAAGGTGGATATGGATCGTTGCGGGCTGGGCACCAAGTCGGACGGCCAGGTTCGACGTCCGCGGCTCCATGTACCGCCTGATCTCGGACGCGTCAGCCGAGATCTCTTTCCCGGATGCTTTCGACCCTGGCGCCGGACAGAGAGTGATCAGGAACCGGGTTTCGGGCGTCGGCGTCCAGATCTGGCGCTCGGAAACGTGGAACTCGCCCTGCTCGTTAAGCGGGGCCGTGACGGCGGCACAACTATTATCCTCCGGGTAGAGGACAATCCATCCGCCTGCCATCGGTCGACCATGGATCGTGATCTGACCGTCGAGCGGCCCTCCCTCGATCGTCTCGGCTGGATTTGGCAGGGCGAGCCAGAGACCGAGCAACGGCAGAAAAAGAAGAGCCGCACCGAACCAGAAGCGTTCTTTTCCCATGGATGGGTCCTCCGAGGCTCATGGAGAAACCTGAGTGGAGGAAATGCAGCGAGGGCGCCACCAGGGCGCCTTTCTGAATCTTATTTCCCAGTCCAGGAATTGACAACTTCCCGAGCGCGGATTCTGGGCGACATCGGGAGGCTGTGAGTGAACCTGATTCGCTTTTTAAAGGTCGACATCGACCTCGGATGTCTGATCGTCGAGCCGGACCTTCAACTTGGTGGTCTGGGGTTTGCTCAGTTGCTCGATCTCGACCGCCGGGATCGTGCCCAGGCCATGCGACCGGTAGTCCCTGGCGGCCTCTTCCGGCGTCATGAGATCGCTGAACTGTTCGCTACGGGACGGCACAACGCAAATGCGATAGCTCGTGGCCGAGGCCTGATTGCGGAGCCATCGAGGCCCGATCTGAAAATGTCCCGTCGCGTCGATGAAGCTCGACGCCGGGTCGCTCGTTTCGTCCTCAGGGTAGAAGACGATAAATCCATGCGTGAGTGGTCGTCCGTTCACGCTCACCCGTCCCTCAAATGGGGCGGTCTGGATATCCTTGATGACCGGCTCCGGCATCAGGAGCGGTACGAACAGAAAAATCAGAGGTAAGGCGATTAACGCCGTACCAAACCAGAAACGTTCCTTTTCCATTGTATTCTCGGCTCGCACAGGGCCGACGGATCGTTGGGGAGGATACGCGGGCAGGATGGTCTGCTTATGACCATTCGCATTCTACCTTCTCTTACGACGCCCGGCAATCGATGTGACAGGGCATTTTACGAAATCGATCGGACGGCTGGCGGCCCTCAGCAAAATGGCTTGAGGGCGTTCCGCATCGTCGCGGCGTCGGGATATCGTTCCTTCGGATCGCGCGCGAGGCACCGGCTGATGACCGCGGCCAGTCCCTCGGGAAGCTCTGGGCGTCGGTCGCGGATCGGAATCGGCGACTCCTCCATCAGCATCCGGATCAGGTCGCCGCCGCCAGAGTTTTCGTCGTACACATACTTACATGTTAGCATATAGTAGAGCGTTGCTGCCGTGGCGTACAGATCGGCCAGGGGGGTGACTTTTTTGAAGTCCAGCATCTGCTCGGGCGGCATGAAGGGGATAGTCCCGCGCATCTCGCCGGAGAAGGTCAGCCCGGAGAGCCCGACGCCTCGGAAACTCTTGGTGAGGCCAAAGTCGGAGATTTTGGCCGAGAGGCCCTCGGTGGTCTGGGCGATCAGGACGTTCTCGGGCTTGATGTCACGATGGACAAAGCCGAGCCGGTGAGCCAGTTCAAGGCCCTTGAGGATCTGGCAGGTAAGACGGCAGGCCTGGTCAATCGGGTATCGCCCAGGATCCGCCTTGGCGAGGGCTTCCAGGTTGGTGCCGGCGACATACTCCATCGCGAACCAGAACTGGCCCCGGGTCATTCCCTGCTCATAGCATTCGACGATGTTTGGGTGGCGAAGTTGACTGATGACCGACATCTCTCGCTGGAAACGATCGATGGCGGATCGAGTCGTGGCCGTCTCGGGCATGATCAGCTTCAGTGCGACCATCTGACCGGTGAGGTTATGCCTCGCCTGGTAGACGACCCCCATGGCCCCCCGGCCCAGTTCGCGGATGCAGGTATAGTAAGGAACCGGTTGGGGAAGGCTGGCCGCCTCGGATCGACAAGAAGAGCACCACCATTCGACCGGCTCGTTCGCGGGTCCAGCGGCCGGCCCGGTCGGCCCGGCAATGGTCAGACCCGGTGGCGCCACCGCCCCACAGCCGGCACAATGAATGGTCCCGCTCGCGATCGGGCGGGTCATCGCCGAGTTGCCAACGGCCGAGGAAAGCGGGTTAATCGACTCGATCGCGACCCGGAAGACACTCTGCCCGGCCGCAATCAGGTCTCCCGCGGCCAGCCGGACCCGGTCCACCCGGTGATTATTCACGAACGTCCCGTTCGTACTCGCCAGATCGCGCAGCTCGCAAGCCGGCGGACTCAACTCGATCATGAAGTGATCGCGAGAGAGCGTCTGGTCCTCCGGCATCGGACAATGCACGAACCTCGATCGACCGACAATGAACGAGTCAGGTCGGTTCAGGATAAACTGCCGGCCCTCCAGAGGACCCTGCATCACATCGAGGATCACACGCATGCATTGGCCTCAGGAGCTTCGATCCGGGCGGTGTGCGGCCTGCTCTCTCGTGATCGGCGGATAGGCATTGGCTCTCTCGAACAGGTCCATCGCTGTCCCTCCGGTTTCGCGGGCGGATGGGAGCGTGGGGCCGGGTAGTGGACTGGCCTGTCTTTTATCCCAGGAGCCATCGAAGCGGGTGCGACTGCGAGCAAGGGAGGCCAGATCCAACGGCACCGGTCCAGGATGACCGCGCCTCGCCTTAGGTGCGACATCGGACGCCTCTGCTTTCTATGATACAACCGACATCAAGGGCCCGAATATGTAAAGTGAGAGTGAAACGCCCGACGATCGGGGGCGACTGGGAGTCTTGAACGATGCACGCACGATCGATCGTCAGGTCTTTGCAGGTGGATGAGGCAACGGCCCGGGGCACGCCCTTGGTCGCCCTGGAATCGACCGTGATTGCCCAGGGCCTTCCCTGGCCGGAGAACCTGGAGACTGCGAGGGCGATGGAGGCGGTGGTCCGCGAGGCGGGCGCTGAGCCGTCGACGATCGCCGTTCTCGATGGCGAGATCCGGCTCGGACTGGCCCCCGACGAAATACTCGAAATCGCCGCCGTAGCCGCCCCGAGGACGGCGCCGGGCGCCGGGCCTCGTCCATGGGTGAAGGCGAACCGTCGCGACCTCTCGGCGATCGTCGCGGCCGGCGGATGCGCCGCCACGACGGTCTCGGCGACGCTCTGGATCGCGCGCCGGGCGGGTCTGGCTCCTGGCGTGATGGCGACCGGCGGTCTTGGCGGTGTGCATCGCGACGCCGGGACCACGTTCGATGTCTCCACCGACCTCGACGAGCTGGCCCGTGCCGACGGGATGCTGGTCGTTTGCTCGGGGATGAAGTCGATTCTCGACCTGCCCGCGACCCTCGAATCGCTGGAAACGAGGGGCGTTCCGGTCGTCGGCTACCGGACAGGCGAACTGCCCGGGTTTGTCGCGCGGACGTCGGGCCTGGCGCTGGAGCATCGGGTGGATTCCCCGGAGGAAGTGGCGCGGCTCGTGCTGGCCCACCGGTCGCTCGGTCTCCCGGGAGCCGTTGTTCTGGTGCAACCGGTCCCTGAGGCTGACGCGATTGATCCGGGCCTGCTGGCCCGGGCGATCGATGGAGCGCTTGCGGAGGCGCGTCGGCGAGGGATTTCGGGGAAGCCGTTGACCCCGTTCCTGCTGGGCGCCGTCCGGGATGCGACCGGCGGTCAAAGCCTCCGCGCGAACCGGTCGCTGCTGGTGGCGAACGCTCGACTGGCTGGCGAAGTGGCTCTCGCGATGGTGGGGGTCAGGGCCGATTGTTGAGCCGGGGGATTGGCGGCGGCTTCATGAGGTCATCACGAGGAGCCGCTGCTCCTCGGGCGGGGGTGGTGGCGGGTCCGGCCGGTCCCGATCGAGGAGCGGGGGCGGGTCGGGTCTCGCGAGTCAGGCCCGGGATCGATGAGCCGCCGCCGAGCGTTCGAATCAGCGTCTCGGCCTGGGCGCGGAAGGCGATGTGGTCGTCTCGCCCGGTCCGGGCCTGGACGCTGAAAACCTCGCCGCTGCCCATCACGACGATGTAATCGTCGAGGTAGAGCCGCGAGCCCTCCGCCTTGAGGGCGGCCTCAATCCGATAGACCCGGCGACGGGGCTGGGCCCCATCCTCTTCGGGGAGCCAACCCTGCTGGCCGAGGATCATGTCGTAACCTCGGCGATCCCATTCCTGTCGCATGGCCTTCAGGTGGGCCGCTGGATCCGAATAGGCCCTGTTCCGGACGGCCTCGTCCCTCGGAATCCCGGTGATCAGGACGACATCGGCGCTTTGATTGGGGACGAAGTGAACGAGCCCGATCGGGTTGACGAGGGACGGGTTCGTCGGGTCGATGGGTTTGACCACCAGTTCCTGCGGGTGCTGGAAGTGGAACCGGCCCTCGGGGTCGTCGTAGAGGATCCAGGAGTTGGCCGGGGTCAGAGGCGGGGCATGGTCGGGGACGATCAGAGTGCTGGCGTCGGCGTCGGAGACTCGACGTCGCTCCATGTGGAGCTCGCCGATGCGGGTCTGGAGGAGCCGGCGATTTTCATCGAGCGGGATCTCGTGACGAAGGCTCATCACGAACTTCGAGCTAAACCCGCGTGCCTCGACCAGCTCGGGATCGGGCTTCGCGGCCGCGATGCGGCCGGTCGCGGGCAACTCGGCGGCCAGAGCCGGCTGGAAGGTGAACCAGAGCCTGGCGCGGACCTCGCCGTTTCCGTCCTCAAAATCAACGGGGCCTGAAAGGTCGATCGTGGCGATCAGCTCGTTGCCCTGGCTGGCCCGTTCGACGGCCGAGAGGTTAGCCTCGATATCGACCACACCGCCGCTGGCGAGCCCGGACATCAGCAGCCGCGCCGCCGCCGCGCCGACCTTCCAGGTATCGCCGATCCGGGCGGAACGTGGAGGGAACAGAACATTGAGGTTAGGAAAGTAAACCTCGCCAGCGATCGCCGAGAACTCACCCTCGCGGATCGGCCGCTCCGGGGGCAGGACGATCAGCTCGGGGGTCTCGCCCGGTCTCGGGTGATACCAGAGGGTGAGCCCCTTCAACGGGACCGGCTGCCGGGGATCGGCGGGCCCTGCGCTGAGGATGCGGAACCCGTCGTAACGCCGGACGGTCGCAACGATCTCACCACGACGGCCGAGCTGGCCTGGGCGCTCGGTGTAGACGGTCCTCATGGTGATTGCGCGGCGATCCGGGGCGCCTCGGGGATTTTCGGTCTCCTCGCGAACCGTTTGTCGAGCCCCGACCTGATAGGCGACGATCTGATCGGGCCGGGTGGGGTCGGCGGTCAGTCCGTAATGCTCGACGAAGCGATAGCGAAGGCTCAGCGGCTGGGCGGCGGTTGCGGCGGGCGGCTGAGCCGGTGCCGTCTCCGGTGTCGGCGTCGGCACCGGTGTTGGTGTGGCTCCCGGTTCCTGTGCCTGGGTGACGTCCATCGCCAGGCCAAGGATCGCGATGCTCGCGATCGCTCCCAGGGCCAACGACGATCGCCTCTCGCCGCGATTCCCGATCGTCCAACCGCACCGGCCTCGGCTCGCGCTCATGATCCTTAGCCCCCCTCGCCCCCGCCCTGCGACTCGGTCCCGGGCTCACCCACTGCCGCCCGTCCATTAAACCATACCGCGCGGCTGCCGTGGTACGTCCCTGGTGCCGTCTGGATCATCGGGCCGGCCGGGCGGCGGCCGGATCCGGCGGGGTCGGCGGTGTGATCCCGGCCTCGAAAAACGTGGTCGTCAGGTGATAGGTCAGACCGTCGACCTCGTATTCCAGTTCGACAAGGTACGCCTCATGCCCCTCGGCCGGCTTTGGGATTCGGACGGCGTCCTTCGATGGGCCGGTCGGATCGCGCCGGGGCGGATCGGCGGATCCGGGGAGCGTCTCGAACGGGGACGAGTCCCATTTCGCCTCACGGTAGTCGCGACTATTCGACCGGGCTTTCCAGAGCCGTGCGGCCTTCGGTGTCGGCGAGGCCGTCAGGGTCACCTTCGATCCGCCCGCTCCATCAGCCTCGAACTTCCAGCGCACCTCCGGCATGGCTCGGCCAGCGATGACTTGCCGGTAGAAGGCTCCCAGGGTGTTGATGGCCCATTTGCGATTCTGATCGAGCCCGTGGCCGGCGTTGGGGAGCTCGACCAGGTATTTCGGTCCGGGCAAACCGTTCCAGTAGAGGTCAAGGGCGTCGAGGGTCCAGTAGCGATCGTTGGTTCCGTTGATGAGCAGCTTGGGTTTCCGGGCGAGGCGATCACGATAGGTATAGGGATCGACCATCTTCCAGAGCTTCGTTCCGGCGGGCGTTGTGGCCTTTTCCATCAGCCCTCGCTCGACGTAATCGTGGATCTGCTCGCTGTAATGCCCCCAGACCTTAAGCTGGTTCGGCCCCTGAGCCCCAAGGTTGAGCATGACGATCACCATGGGGGCGATCGCGACGACTCGGTCGTCGACGGCGCCAGTGAGCCAGGTGGTCCATCCTCGCTTGGAAGCTCCTGTAACCACAAACCGCCTGACGGGCCGATCGCCTCGTCGCGACCACTCCTGAAGGGCGTCCATCGCGCGGACGGCCGAGTTGACCATGGGGAAGAGGAGTGGCCATTCCTCGTCGCCGGTCTGAAGATAGCGAACGAACGTCTCGGAGATCAGGTCATCCTCGGTCCTGTCGCCGAGGAGCGGCTGATTGGGGACCGCCTGCAAAAGCGCGACCCGTGCTGCGCAGGCGCGGGCCAGGGCGAACATCGAGGCGTGGTCGCCAGGGCCGGGCTTCCCGCCGGTTCGGCCCCCGGTGATGAAGAGGAGCATCGAGTCGGCCGAGGCGCTGTCTCGGGGGATTCCCTCGGGCTCGTACACCACCAGCGAATGCTCCCAGGTGATCCCCTTCCACCGCTGTGAAGTCAGCTTCAGTTCCGTGAACTGGCCGGCCGCGGTAGCATGCCGGCCGAGCTCAGACCAGGCGAAGGCCGGGTCAGGCTTCCGAACGTACTCGTCCAGTTCGGCATGCGTCATTGCGGGGGACGAGGCCCCGAGCATGGCCGCCCAGGCCAACCCGCTTCGAACCCAGCCCCAGCCGTCTCGCTTCGCATTCGCCATTTGAGTGCCTCCCGGCCATCGTCGTCGGGCTTGCCATTGGACCAGTCATCAGTGAACCATCCGAGAGACGCTTTGGCTACAGGCGACCGGCCTCCAGGCCGTGGCGCACCAGGAATCGGCGGCGGTCGTCCTCGCAGCGTCGGATGGCCTCGATCGAGGTCGCCAGGGCCTCGCGGGCGGCATCGAGTGCGGCGGAATTGCCGGTGCGGAAGTATCGATCGAGGGCTCCAATGCGGGCGACCACAGCTTCGACAGCCCGGGAGAGGTCCTCGACGATCGCTGAGAGGTCGGGGTCGTCGCCGATCGGGGCGGAATGGCGAACCCCGGCCAGCGCCCTGGCGACGCCCTGAGCCCGGGCTCGGAGCCCTTCAAGCACCGCGATGGCCGCTGCGTCGTCGGGAATGTCTGCAGCCGACTCGTCGCGACCGGCTTGGCGGGCGAGTTCCTTGCGGATCGCGTTGAGTTCGTGGACCGCGGGAGCGATCCGGATCGCGAGGTCGTCGAGGCGCCGAGACGGCGGGACTGAGGTGACGTCGCGATGGGCCACGGCAAAGGCGGCCAGGCTCAGCACCACGGCGATCAGAGCCGTGATCGTCAGGCGACGCATCAGGAGCCGGTGCCGCGAGCAGGCCGGAACCGGCCAGGGCCCGATCAGCAGCAGTCCGCAGACGAACCCGGTGACCAGCCCGCCCAGGTGCGCCGCCTGGTCGATGTCGGCGACGACGGCCCCAAGCACCGCCAGGTTCGCGACCAGGACGCCCAGGACCGCCATCACTCCGACGATCACGGCGACATTCCGGACCAGGTGCGCCAGGACAGTCCGAGGAATCGCCCCGTGGTGCCGGACCAGGAACGCAAGCAATCCACCCAGAACACCGAAGATGGCGCCCGACGCTCCAACGCTCACCCGGATCGGCGGGGTTGCCGCGCTGGCGATCGCCCCACCGACCCCCGATGCCAGGTAGATCACGGCAAAAGCCAGATGGCCGTGGATCCTCTCGACCAGCGGCCCGATCATCAGCAGGCCCCACATGTTGACGAGCAGATGGAGAAGCCCCCCGTGAAGGAAGACGCACGCCAGAAGCCGCCAGTACTCGTGCCGGAGGACCAGACGACCGCCGTCATTCGCGCCCCACTCGACCATCTCCTTCGCCAACGGCCAGTGGATCGGCCCCCCAGCCCAGACCATCGCGCCGAAGCAAACTCCCGAGATCAGCACCAGGATCGGCGTGACAATCGACCGCCGAGTCGCGGCGTCGAGGTGACGCCGAAACGCGGCCATGTCCCCCGGCGCAATCCGACCGCGGACCGGTCGCCCCAGCGTCGCGGCGCCCCGGACGGATCCGGTCGTTTCCGCGCCGTGCTCTCCCTCGCGCATCGCCCCGGGCCCCCAGATTGGATCGGCAACGTTCTATTCGTACGCCGCGATCCCGAACCGACCGCGAGCCTCGCCACAACGGGCACCGCTCCATTATAATCCATGCCACGATGAGGCTAGACTGAGATGGCACCGTTTGTCGAGGTCGCGAGCCCAGGACATCCAGATCTCAAGCGGTCGGAGCCGCCGGAAACCTCGCTTTGTAAGAAATCGTAAGTGAGGACTCCGAGAACCGGCTGCCGCCTTTTCCTCACGCCGAAACATGAGCGAGCGGCCAGAGCAGATCGACGAGCCGAACCTGATAAGACCGGCCCCTGGATAGCGCCCGGACCTCGGCCGAGCTGGAATCCACCCCCGATGGGAGTTCGAACCGGTCGAGGTAGCTTCGCCATGTCGCGTCCTGGATCGTCTCGGATGTACCTCGCGGACATCGTGGTCGCCGTCGTGGTCTGCGCCCTGGGATTGGGCCTCGTTCGGTCGATTGATTCGCCGGCAGCCCCGGCCTTTCTCCTTTCTGGATTAGTGATCACGTTGATGCTCTGGGCCCAGTACCGCGGAGCCTGGCGTGGGGGGCCGATCTGCGCGGATTGTGGACGGCGGTTCGTTCCGGTCGAGGCCCGGACCCTGCCAACGGTATGCCCACAATGCGGCGCAGGACAGGTCGAGTACAACCGGGCGGTCCGACACTGGCTATGGATCCTCCGGGGACTGGTCGCCGTTTTCCTGGCGTCGCTGGGCACCTTCATCGCCATGGTCGCGACGCTGGGCCGCGGCCCTCACGGCAGGGCCGCCATGATCGGCATGCTCTTCGCGATGTTCGCGATCGTCCTCTCGCTCCTCGCGATGATCTTCGTGATCCTCTTCCAGTCGAGTGTGCGGAGGCCGATCGAGCGGTCTTGCGAGGCGTGCGGAGAGAACCTCGACGGCGAGGGGCCAGGGCGTTGTCCCGATTGCCTCCTCAGGCGCCAGGGGATCGAGGCGACGGACCGCGCCCGAGCCCGGAGTCGGTCCTGGCTCGTGGTGACGCTGGTGCTCGCGGGCATCCTGATCGTCGGGCTTTTCGCCGTCCCCGGCGGCGGTAGCCCGGCCTGGCTGGAGTTCACGTTCGTGGGCCTCGCGCTGATGGTCGCGTATCTGGCCGGGATGTTCGGCTTGTTCTACTCGCTCACCTACTCTCGAATCCTCCGGCTCCGGACCGATCGCGGCGCGATCGCCCTGGCTCGCCACGCGGCCGGCGAGGAGGGAGAAATCGTCCGCGACGGCAGGGCACTCGTCTGGTACGCAGGGCCTGACGATCCCACGTCGATGATCCGCGAAGAGACTGCCGACGCCCACCGGGCCTTCGAGATGATCACCGGACTCCCGGCCGGATCAAGGCCGCTTCGATGGCTGGTCTTTCACAATCATCGGGCATTCCGGCGCTTCCACCAACGGCTCACCTTCGGGATCGACCTGAGCTCGTACGAGGGCCTGTACCTCTGGTATGGCCGCCGACTCGCAACGCTCTGTACGGAGGCCATCGGTGGCCGGATCCCGAATCTGGAGCGGACGGTTCGGTCGATGGTCGCACAAGCTTCCTTC
>DAHZZC010000450.1 GCA_027435495.1 Planctomycetales bacterium | reverse complement strand
CCATGAGCGAGACCACCCCCCGCGTGCCGAGCGAGTTCGAGAAGGCCGCCGCCGACGCCCAGGGCGAGAGCCTGGCGGCCGAGTTCTGGCGTTTCTGGCGCAGAACAAGAAGTGGTGGCTGGCGCCGATCGTGATCGTGATGCTGCTCCTGGGCGTCCTGATCTTCC
Source organism: Planctomycetales bacterium (assembly GCA_027435495.1). GTDB lineage: Bacteria > Planctomycetota > Planctomycetia > Isosphaerales > Isosphaeraceae > JAKAUH01. Next base: position 4,194 of record DAHZZC010000450.1, on the reverse strand, counting down.
TGTCGAGCACGGCCGCGGCGCCGTTCATCTACACGCTGTTCTGAGCGGCGATACTGCGGATGCGGTCCGGGGAGCCCCGGGCTTCGATTCCTTGGCAAACTTTGTCAAGGCGGGTATGCTGAGCGGCGAGGAGGGTTTTCCATGGCGACCATGAATATCTCTCTGCCCGACGAGATGAAGGCGTTCGTCGAGGATCAGGCGGCGCGGGAGGGGTTCGGGACGACGAGCGAGTACCTCCGCTCGGTCATCCGCGAGGTCCAGAAGCGCCAGGCCAGGCAGGCCTTCGAGGCGAAGCTACGCGAAGGGGTTGAGAGCGGGCCATCCGAGCCGATGACGCGCGAGGACTGGGAGGAGATCGAGCGTGAGGGGCTCGCGCGTCTCGCGCGCGAGCCGTCCAGGCGATGAGCCACACCATCCGCCGTCATTGCCTGGTCCGAAAGGACCTGGCGGATATCTTCGTCTATCTCGGGTCGACTCGGCCCATCGCTTCTTGCGCGAGGCCGAGGCGACCTTTCGGAGGCTTGCCGAGTTCCCGGGGACAGGGGCCCAATATGATGCAGATGATCCGCTCTTCGAGGGGATTCGCGTCAGTCCTGTTTCCCGCTTCAAGAAATATGTGATCTGCGACCGGCCAATCGAAGGCGGGATCGAGGTTCTTCGGGTCCTACATGGTGCACGGGACATTCCCGGTCTCGTCGCCGAGAGCCTGGGCATTCCCGGCGATGGAGACCATCCGACCGACGTGGCGAAGGACCCGTCATGAATCCGGCAGGACCTGGTTTTCAGGAGCAATCCCTTGCCACGCCTCCGGTTCACGCGAGAAGAGGCGGAAGCTGAGGCGACACGCCTGGCGACTGAGTTCGTCGCCGGGCTGCCCGGCGACGAACCCAGTCGATGCACTGGCGCGATCCCCGATCCTTTCGCGACCCAGAGCCGCAGCACCAAGCATCCGGTCTCATGGATCGTTCGATTCGTTTTCCATCCGCCCGAACTCATACAGGATGGCGGCGATCTCCTCATCACGGTCCATTTGGAAACCGGAGCGGTGACGATCCGCGCATGAGGATCACGCACTGACCGCCCTACTTCGCCTTCCCCTGATTGGCGACGGCCGCCGCGGCCTTCGCGATTTCCTCGGGGTCGCCGAGGTAGTAGTGCTTGATCGGCTTGAGCTGGTCGTCGAGCTCGTAGACCAGCGGGACGCCGGTTGGGATGTTCAGGCCGACGATCTCCTCGTCGGAGACGTTGTCGAGGTACTTGATCAGGGCCCGGATGCTGTTGCCATGCGCGGCGATCAGGACCTTTTTGCCGGCCTGGATTTGCGGGACGATTGAGCCGTGCCAGTAGGGGAGGAACCGCGCGACGGTGTCCTTGAGGCACTCGGTGCGCGGCAGCTCCTCGCGCTTCATGTCTCGGTAGCGCGGGTCGGTGCCGGGGAACCTCGGGTCGGATTCCTCGAGCGCCGGCGGTGGGACGTCGTAGCTCCGCCGCCAGATCAGGACCTGCTCGTCGCCGTACTTCGCCGCGGTCTGCGCCTTGTTCAGGCCCTGCAAGGCCCCGTAATGGCGCTCGTTGAGCCGCCAGGAGTGCTCGACTGGGATCCACATCAGGTCCAGCTCGTCGAGGACCGTCCAGAGGGTCCGGATCGCCCGCTTGAGGACCGACGTGAAGGCCAGGTCGAAGGTGAACCCCTCCGCCTTGAGGACCTCGCCGGCGTGCTTTGCCTCGATCCGGCCCTGGTCCGAGAGGTCGACGTCGGTCCAGCCGGTGAAGAGGTTCTCCTTGTTCCAGACGCTCTCCCCGTGGCGTAGCAGGACGATCTTGCTCATGGTCTTCCCGTGGAATCTTCGTGTCCGGTTGGTTGATGACTGCCGGGCATTGTCGCCTCTGGCGTCCCGATGGTCAACCGGCTGAGGGTCTCCGAGGGAATTCAGAGGATCAGGAGGTCGGGCCGGAGTCGGTAACGGCTGAGGTCGCGTCGGCCGAACGCTCCGGAGTGCCGCCGGACGGGTCCTTCGACTTGCTCCGCCCGCTGCCGGAACCCGACGATCGGCCTGGCTCCTCGGAGAGGGGCCCGGGATGTCCGGAGTCGCGGCCGCCCCGGTCGGTGCTGGTCCCGCCGCCGCGTGAGGTCTCGGCGTTGGCGCCTCGGAGCGTCTCTTCCCAGGTGTCGTCCATTTGCTCCAGCTTCGCCAGAATGGGCGGCAAGGCGGTCGGGTCGCTCGTCTCGGCCCCGGGAAGATCCGGCCTGGCCGGTAACGCGGTGTTCGCGGCCCGAATCGAAACATCAGGCCGTCGCGATGGGAGTGGGCACCGTCGCCGCCATCTGGCAGGCGTGTCCTGTGCTCGGCCCGAGTTCGGCGTCATCAAGACGGAACCGCGACGGCAGGACGACATCGGACGACCGGGTCGCCGCGCGTTGGTATCCCCGCGCAACCACCACGATTAGCGCGATCGCTGCCACACCGGCGCCGGTCATCCGGATGTACTCCGCCGAGGCTTCCCCCGTGCCCGCCTCGATGTAGCCCCGATGGGGCGTCGAGAGCCCGGGTGTCGCCTCGCTCGTGTACTCGAAGCAGCCCACAGACCGGGACGGCGCCAGCAGCAGCAGGCAGACGACGATCGTCGAGAGTCGCATCGGGGGCCTCCTCTTCGTGGATCGAATCGGGATCGGAAGGGTGACGCTCTTGCGACAATTGTAAGACGTGTCTGACGGGTGTCAATGGCCGGTCGAGGGGGGATGGAGGAGGTCGCGGATCGGGCGAGGGGTGACGTTCCAGGCGGACTGATAGGTTTCTTCGAGAGGGACGTTGACATACCATCCGGGGGCGAGGAAAAGGGGGACATCGGGGATGGGCTGGCCAATGGGGATGGGCTCGGCGTAGGCGGTGAGAGGCTCGCCGGCGTCGAAGGCGGCGACGGCCGCGGCGCCGGGGCCGGGGCGGATCTCCATCGGCTCGCCGACGAGCTGGTCCCAGATCGCCTGAGCGATGCCGTCTGGGTCGCGTGGACCGGGCGGGAATGGGTCGATGACGAGGAAGTGGATGCCGATCCGGAGGAATTCGACGGCTTTCGCCACGAACGAGGCGATCGCGTGTCGACAATCCTTGTTGCCCGGCGAGACGATCTCGATCATCGAGACGACCCGGCCGAGGCCCTGGCGGATGGCGATCCGATTGGCCTTTCTCGCATAGAGGGCCGCCTCGGTCTGGGTTCGAGCGGCCTGTCGGATCCGGGGCGGCATCTCGGCGACTCCGAGCCCGCCCGAGGGGCCGCCGCCCAGACGGAGGGCCATGACATCCGGCTCCGGTCCGCTCACTCTTTGATCGGCCATGGCAAAGTAGCCTTCGGGGAGGATGCCGCCGTTCAGGCGATCACGGACTCGGATTGTCCAGCCCTGATGGAAATCGTGATAGGTCCCGGCGTCAACACGGGTCCAGTCATGAATCGGCATGGGGCACCTCCTGGACCAGCATTGTACCATCGCCCGGGCGCGATCGTGCGGGGTCACTGGCCGATCGAGAGGTTCACCGATCGGGAGGTGGTGTCGGTCGCGACGAGTTGGCCTCCGCTGTAATAGCGGACCTGGGTGAGCGTCATCTGGGTGACGCGGTTGGACTGCCAGCCGACGCCGGAGTTGCCGACCGAGGTCATTGGGCTGTAGTTGGCCAGCGAGCTGACCTGGGCGGTGAAGGTGAGCGCTGGGAACCCTTGCGCCTGACCGAAGGCGCCCCAGGTCGTCGACTGTCCGTTGACCACCTGATAGGTCAAGGTATTCGAGGAGGTGAGGCTCAGCCGCTGGGTCCAGGTGATCGCTTCGCCGGTCGTCTGGAGTAGATTGTTGCCCTGGGAGGCGGAGGCGACGACGGAGCCGCCCGAGTAGACCTTCGCCTGGAGGCCGCCCGAGAGGAACGAGGGGTAGTCGACATAGTTCAGGTCGAAGGCGACGAACGGGGTCGAGCCGTCGGAGACCGGGCTCATGCAGGTGGTGATCTGCGGGCCGACCTCGTCGGGGTTGGGTGTCCCGATCACGAGGGACCAGTCCTCTTCGACCTGGTCGATGACGGAGGTGGAGGTCTGTCCCCGTCCGATCGAGCCGGCCAGGGCGATCAGGAGAATCAGGGTCGCGCACGGAATGGTTCGGCGTCGCATGGTAGATAAATCTCCTCACGCGGACGGCAGTCTTCATCGCGT
>DAHZZC010000449.1 GCA_027435495.1 Planctomycetales bacterium | reverse complement strand
GACCGAGGCGACGTTGAGGGGCTCGTCGAGGCTCTCACGAAGCTGGCGGGCGATGCCGCTCTGGTCCGCCGGATGGGCGAGCTTGGCCGCTCGGCCTTTTTGGCAGGATTCGAGCGAGAGTTCTGTTGCGAACAGTGGTGCAAGCTTATAGCGGAGGTTGTCGGCCTCGAGGCTGTCACCGTCCCCGCGGGTCGCGTGGCTCACGGACGCCCGATCACATCGGGTGTCCGCTGATCCACGCCTGCCAAACCACCGAGAGGAGCGAATCCATGAAAGCGACCCTCCCCTGCACCGTTGCCGCAATGATGATTCTCTGGGCACCGACCACGCCCGCCGCGGAACCGCCCGCGGCGGGCGTCGCCGAGATCCAGGCCCGGAACGACCGGGCGCTCGTCCGCGAGCTTTCCGAGTATGTAATCGCCCATCCGAAGGCCGCCGATCGCGATCAGGCGTATGCGGCGCTCTTCAACAAGGCGATCGAGCATGACTGGTTCGCCGAGGTCGAAGATCTCGGACGGAAGTACGTCGAAACCGATCCCAACGGGCCGGTCAAGGCGCTGGCGCAGATCGTCGCTACGATGGCAAGGGCTGAGGCCGGCCGGTACGACGAGGCCCTCGTCCGGTTCCGTGAACTCGTCAAGGAGCTTGATGCCACCGATGCTCAGGAAGAGTTTGTCCGAACCTTCTCCGACGAGTTCACCGCCCGCTTAATCGCGGCGGGCGAGTACGTCGTTGCTCGCCAGGCGATGGTCGCCGTACTCGACCGGTTTGGGGAGATCGAGGCGGTCCGAAACAAGGTCCAGCAGGATTTGAAACGGCTCGACCTTGTCGGCAAGACAGTAACTACCTTCTCGGCCGACGACATCCAGGGAAAGCCCGTCCGCAGCAGCGAATTTCGGGGCAAGTATGTCCTGATCGATTTCTGGGCAACCTGGTGTGGGCCGTGCATCGCCGAGTTACCGAGACTCCAGGCGGCCTATCGGTCCTATCACACGGATGGACTTGAAATCATTGGTGTTAGCCTCGATGAGTCGAAGGAAGCCGTCATCGAATTCGCTCGGGCACGGAAAATTTCATGGCCGCAGGTCCACAACGCTGGCGCATCGAGCGACCTCGTGCAAGCGTTCGGTGTTTCCGCTATCCCGGCGACGTATCTGATTGATCCACAAGGAACCATCCTCCGGATCGATCTCAGAGGCCAGGCGCTCGATGAGACGCTGTCCCGGATCTTTCGCAAGCCTGCTACCCCCCGATGATGGAGACATCCGACCTCTTGGCGACCGATCGGTCGACGTGTATGCTTGTGGACGTGTTTCTGCTGTCTCAAGAGCGTCCCGAGACCGAGGAAGAGGCATGGAGATGGGATCAATCCGCTCCACGGCCGCAGTCGTGGCGATCGTCACGACGGCCCTGATCGCGTGGGGAGGCGCCGGACCTTCGCCCGACGCCACGGGACAGGAACGATCGATCGCCGCCGCACCCCGATCATCGATCGTGGCGCTGGCACGGCTCCAGCCGGCCTCTGGAGTGATCGAGGTCGGCGTTCGGCCGGGAATGCGGGTTGATGAGCTCAAGGTCAAGGAAGGCGACGACGTTTCGGCTGGAGACTTGCTCGCAATCCTAGAAGGGCACGACGCCGCCAGGATTCAGCTCGACCTTGCCCGCTCCAAGAAGGAACGTGCCGACCACGATCGAGCCGCCCGCCTCGCGGCTGGCCGCAAGTCCAGCGAATCGAGCCGACGCCGGTACGACGAGGCGAAGAAGCTCTACGACCAGTTTGGCGTCACGCTCAAGGGGAAGGATCGGTACGACGCGGAACTCGCTCTTTATCAGGTCGAGATGCAGGCCATCCGCACCCAGCTCGATTTCGAATTGGCTCAGGGCCTAATATCGAAGGATCTTGACGGTGCCATGGGTCAGGCCGAGGTCGATTTGGCAGCCTCCGCACTTCGAGCGACCGAGATCCATGCCCCGTCGGCGGGGCGCATCCTCCGGAACATCACCGAGCCCGGTGAGATCAGCACCGGGGTCTTGCTCGTGATGGGCGACATCTCATCGATGGTCGCAAAGGCGGAGGTTTATCAGGCCGATGTACCACGGATCAAGGTCAGCGATCCGGCCGAGATCGACATCCTCGGCACCCGGGTCTCGGGAAGCGTGGCACGGGTGGGAGCGATCGTCGGCAAGAATCAGCTCGTAAGCCTCGACCCGAGAGCGCCTCGCGACCTTCGCATCGTTGAGGTTACGATCCTGCTGGAGCGGACGGAGCCGGCGAGCCGGTTCGTCGAGATGGAGGTGGATGCCGAGATCCGCCCATCGAACGCTAGCGGATCGTCCCGATGAGTGACGGCCTCCCGACGCCTCCGTTGGCCCTTCGAAACGTCCGGCACGGCGGTCGGAAGACGTTCGCCGCCATCGCGGGTGTTGCCTTCGCAACCACGATGGTATTACTCCAGCTTGGTTTTTACCATGCTGTCGAGATCACAGCAACGCATATCTATGAGCAACTGGATTTCGATATCGTGCTTCTCGCCGCGACCTACGGCCATTTCTTTGCACCGGGGGAATTTCCGAAGGAGCGGCTCCGGCAGGCACGGTCGCTGGAGTCGGTGGCCTCAGCCTCGCCCCTGTACGCGACTTTCAATCTTTGGCGATGCCCACCCTATCCGCTCGACGAGACTGAGGCCGCGCTCGACGACGATCTACCCGAGCCGGGCCCACTCCGGCGATGGCTCCTTGGCGGCCGTCTACCACGCCCGCTCAAGCGTCGAGAGTTGCTCGTGCTTGGCATCTCGCTCAACTCTGACCCGTTCCGGGGGAGGGTCCGTCGGGCCATTGACGAGGCAGGACCGAGGCTCCGGGAGCCACGGAACGTCCTCCTCGACGAGCTTTCGAACCTGGACTTCGGATGGCCGATGGTCGGGCGATTCGACGGCTGGGAGATGGGCCGGACGTCGGTCCGTGTGGTCGGCGGCTTTCCGATGCTTCGCGGCTTCGCGGCCGACGGGATCGCAATCTGCGACGATGCGAACTTCACCCGGCTCTGCGAGCGGCCATCGAACGAGGGGGTACAATTCGGATTCCTCAAACTCCGGGACGGCGGAACGGCGGCCGTCGAGTCTGCCTGCCGCGAGTTGAGGGCCATTTTCCCGCCCGATGTCGTGCCCTTCGGGCGTGACGACATTCTCAGGCGAGAGTCGGAGCACTGGGTCAGTCAGACGGCAACGGGCAAACTCTTCACCTTTGGGGTGTTGATCGCGACGATTGTGGCCACGGTGGTGATCTATCAGGTTCTATCGAACGACATCCGCGACCACCTGGCCGAGTACGCAACTCTCAAAGCTATTGGCCATAGTAATGCTTATTTGTCGAAAGTCGTGATCGTACAGGCGATGATTTATGCTGGTGTGGCCTATCTGGTTGCGGTGGCTCTGGGATTCGTCCTCTACAGGGCGACGGAGGCCCTGGCCGGGATTCCAATGCGACTGACGCCCGGCATCCTCGGTCTGACCCTTCTGATCACCTCGGGCATTGGACTGGTTTCGGCAATCTTCACTGTGGAGAAGGTCTGGCGTGCAGATCCGGCCTCCCTCTTTTGATGGTTTCGGCGCGGAGGCCCGGCCGTTATCCTGGTGAGGAGAGCGGTGTTGGTACATATGGGCGAATCGGGTTGTCAACATGGGTGAGGTCGATCGGCGGGCGTATGGCCGTCACGTTCGAGAGGGCGCACCCGAGGGGCCGTCGGCGTGGGATAGGCATCAGGTCGAGGAGGAGCGGTTCGGCCTCGCTGTCGACATTGCCGACCTGGGGCTCTGGGACTGGGACATGCGGTCGGGCTCGGTCCACTGGAATGAGCATCACGAGCGTATCTTCGGCTATGAGCCGGGGCGTCCAAACCGGCATTACCGTGACTTTGCGGATCGGGTCCACCCTGATGATCTTGCGATGGTCGAATCGGCACTGCAAGACAGGATGCGAGAGCGTCGTGATTACCGGCTCGAGCACCGAATCGTTTGGCCAGATGGGACCATCCGCTGGATCGAAGCGTTCGGCCGGTATTACTTCGGCGCTGAGGGTGAGGCCGTACGGATGGTTGGCGTCTGCCGCGACGTGACCGACCGCAAGCAGGCGGCGCAGGAGATCGCCGAACTGAACCGCGACCTCCAGCGTCGCGTTGCGGAATTCCGGGCGTTGCTCGATGTGATCCCGATCGGGATTGCCGTGGCCGAGTCGCCCGATTGTCGGCGGGTCTGGAGTAATTCTGCCCTGACACAACTCCTGGGACTTCCCGCGGAAGCCAATATCTCGCTCAACGCTCCAACCGACGAGGATCCAGGTTACCGGGTCTTCCTGGAGGGACGCGAAGCAAGGCCCGAAGAGCTTCCGCTCCAGAGAGCCATTGCATCCGGTCGCGAGATCCGCTCGGTCAAGCAGGAACTCAGGCTGGTCAATGGGGCATCGATCGCAATGCTCGGACACGCCGTCCCGCTCTTCGACGAGTTGGGTCAGATTCGCGGCGGGCTTTACGCGGGGGTCGACATCACCGAACAGGAGCGGACCGAGCGGGCGCTCCGCGAGGCGAACCTTCGCCTTCGCGCGGTCTTCAATCAGCAGTTTCAGTACATGGCGATCCTTGCGCCAGACGGGACGATGCTCGACGCGAACGAGAATTGCTTCCGCGCCACCGGTCACCGTCGCGAGGACGCGATCGGCCGGAAGCTCTGGGACGGTCCCTGGTGGACCGGGCTCGCCGATATGCAGGATCGATGGCGCGATTACATCGCCCGGGCGCTCGCCTCGGAGGGTCCTGTGACGGGCGAGATCATCTACCGGATGGGCGACGGGATGATCCGTCACGGCTCGATTGTCGTGACAGGCCTTCGCGACGACGTGGGTCGGGTGACGTCGCTGGTTGTCGAGGGTCGCGACGACACCGACCGGCTCTCCGTGGAGGCGGCCCTTCGCGCCAGCGAGGAGCGATGGCGGACAATGGCCGAGACCTTGCCCAACCTGCTCTGGACCGATCTTCCCGATGGACAGTGTGACTGGCTGAGCAGCCAGTGGGGGAAATATACCGGCATCCCCGAGCAGGAGTTGCTGGGTCTCCGGTGGCTGGAAGAAGTGATCCACCCCGACGACCGCGACCGCGTGGCCGCCTGCTGGCAGGCCGCCTGCGCCGACCAGGCCGATTATGACCTGGAGTACCGCATCCGCCGCCATGATGGCGAGTACCGGTGGTTCAAAACCCGCGGCGTCCCGATCCGAGATGATCGCGGCAAAATTGTCTACTGGTTTGGCACCTGCACGGATATCGAGGATCAGAAGCGCGCCGAGGCCGCTCTCCAGGAAGCGGATCGCCGCAAGGACGAGTTCCTTGCCACCCTCGCCCACGAGTTGCGTAATCCGCTAGCTCCGATCCGAAATTCCCTTCAAATCCTGCGCATGCCGGGCGTCGATGAAACGATGGTCGACCAGTCGCTCGATATGATGGAGCGACAGTTACATCACCTCGTCCGACTGGTCGATGACCTCCTCGACGTCTCCCGGGTGATGCGCGGCAAGATTAACCTCCATACCGAACGAATCGACCTCGCCCGGGTGGTTGCCTACGGGGTCGAGACGGCGCAGCCGCTCATCGACTCGAAGCAGCAGCGACTTTCGATCGACCTTCCCAAAACGCCGATTGTTCTCGCGGTCGACCCGGTCCGGCTGGCACAGGTGGTTGGCAATCTTCTGACAAACGCCGCCAAATACACCGGGCCTGGTGGCCGGATCGAGTTATCCGCCTCGCGCGAGGTTGACGAGGCGATTCTCCGAGTCCGAGACACCGGTATCGGGATCGAGCCCGAGATGCTCCTTCTGATCTTTCGCCTCTTTGTCCAGGCCGATCAAGCAGTAACCCGTTCTCAGGGCGGGCTCGGTATCGGCCTCACCCTGGTCAAGAACCTGGTCGAGCTTCACGGCGGCAGTGTCGAGGCACGGAGCGAGGGTTTAGGGCATGGCTCGGAGTTCATCGTCCGGCTCCCGCTCGACAAGTTGGCCCCATCATCCACCTCCGTCGAAGGATCGATCCAATGATAGCGGTTCCCACGACATCTGACCCGCCTCGCACGGTCCCACTGGCCTGGCGCAACCTGACTGAGAACCGGCTCCGACTTCTTGCATCCGTGGCTGGAACAGCGTTCGCGGTGACCCTGATGTTCATGGAGCGAGGGTTTCAGCGGTCGCTTCTGGAGAGCATGGTCGGACTCATCCGACACCTCGACGGTGATCTGATGATGGTCAGCCGGACGCTCTACACGCTCTCTGTCCCCTACGACTTTCCCCGGCGCCGGCTGGAGCAGGCACGTTCCTTTAATGGGGTCGAGGGTGCAGTGCCCGTCTCGATCGAGACCCGTCGGACGTTCTGGAGGAACGTCGACGATGGACTGCCGCGCCCGATCCGCGTGGTCGCGTATCCGCCGGAATCCGATGCGATTGACCTGCCCGCCCTCGTAGGCGAGCGTCGGCGATGGAGCCAACCAGGGGTCGCGATGGCCGACCGCCGCTCACGCACCGACCGACTCGGGCCGCTGGTGCCAGGGACGGCCTCCGAGCTCTCGGGGAAGTCGATCCGCATCCACTCGAACTTTGATCTGGGCGCCGACTATCAGAGCGACGGCACGCTCGTGATGAGCGAGGCCAGCCTCGCTCGAATTCTTCCCGACCGTCGAGGCTTGACCGAAGGGGATGACCGCGTCACCCTTGGGCTAATTCGGCTCCGTCCGGGAGTTGACACCGATCGTGTCTGCGACCAGATGCGCGCGGGCCTACCTTCGGACGTGCGCGTCCTGACGAAACGGGGTCTCATCGAACGGGAGCAAGGCTTCTGGGACCACGTTGCGCCGATCGGGACGGTCTTCACAATTGGCGTGGTGATGGGGTTTATTGTCGGGCTTGCCATCTGTTATCAGGTTCTCTTTTCGGACATCAGCGAGCGGCTCGCCGAGTTCGCCACTCTGAAGGCGATCGGGTATTCGGATCTCCGTCTTTTCCGAATCGTGGTGGCACAGTCGATTTACCTGGCACTACTGGGGTATGGCAGCGGCCTGATCGTAAGTCTTGGACTGTTCCGTGTGGTCAACGATTCGACGGGATTACCGATGAATCTCGGACCCGCCGAGGCCGCCGGAATCTTGGGGCTGACGGTCCTGATGTGCGTGGTCTCGGGCGCCCTTGCCGCTCGCCGTCTCGCCTCCGCCGACCCGGCCCAACTCTTCCAATGAGCGGAGTGTGCCGGATTCCCCGAGTCAGGAAGACGATCCATGAGCGACGCGGCCAAATCGTTAGATCAGCGCCCTGAGCCCACGCAGACCAGCCTGGCCGTCGCCCGGCCAATCGTCAAGGATCTGGCGATCGAGGCCGAGGAGGTCTGCTACTGGTTTGGCGAGGGAGACACGCGCACACAGGTTCTCTTCGACAATTCCCTCCAGATCGGCCGAGGTGAAGTCGTCATCATGACGGGCCCGTCGGGCTCCGGGAAAACGACGCTCCTGACTCTGATCGGGGCCCTGCGGAGAATCCAGCACGGCCGAATCACGGTGATGGGACGCAACGTCGGGGCACTTGGCGAGGCCGAAGCCGTCGCACTCCGGACGAACATCGGTTTTATCTTCCAGAGCCACAATCTGTTTACGTCACTAACCGCGCTGGAGAACGTGCGGATGGCGGCCGCTTTGAAGAGAGGGACGATCCGCGAGATGAGTGACCGATCCGCGGCGATCCTCGGGCGGCTCGGGCTGGGAGAGCGGCTTGACTACCTTCCCTCGCAGCTTTCGGGCGGTCAGCGTCAACGGGTAGCGATCGCCCGGGCGCTCGTGAATTCTCCGGGGCTGGTGCTGGCCGACGAGCCGACCGCAGCGCTCGACGCCGAATCGGGGAGGGTCGTCCTGGAGTTCCTCCGCCAGCTCGCCGACGGTGCGGCCCGTACGACTGTTTTAATACCATTCTAAATCCACGGCCTTTGGCCGTGCGACCCGAAGAGCTTCGAGCGATCCGGCGTGCTTTCCTCCGAGAAACGATTTGAGATCGG
>DAHZZC010000448.1 GCA_027435495.1 Planctomycetales bacterium | reverse complement strand
TTCAGGTCCTTGATGTGCCGCTCGGTCAGCGGAGTGTGGGCAAACAGATCGGCGAGCATGTCACTGACCTGCGCCAGGTAGGTCAATTCGCTCCGGACGTCGAAGTTGATCTCGCCGGTCGTACCTCGGCCCTGATGCTCGTTGTGCCAGGCAACGGCCTCGTCGAGGGCGGCGTGAAGCTGCTCGGGCGTGAACGGCTTGATCAGATAGCCGTTGGCCCCCACCCGAACCCCGGCGGCCCGCTCCTTGGCGTCGTGATGAGCGGTCACCATCACCACCGGGATCAGATTCGTCTCGCGATTCCGCTTGAGGCGATCGCAGACCTCGAATCCGTTGATATCCGGAAGCGACAGGTTGAGCAGAATCACATCCGGGCGGCGGCGGGAAACTTCGGTCAGTGCCTCCTGGCCCGAGTAGACCTGGATCGGTTCGAACCCACGAGCCCGCACCAGATGAGCCAGGATGTCATTGGCGTCGCGCTCATCGTCGACCACCAAAACATTTCGCGGCATGGCAAAACCCGAAGAGATTACGAATCGTCCGACCGCTTCCTGTGCCGGAATCGTCCCAGGATTGGCTAACACCTATTCTCTCGCGCAGAACCGCCCGTGGCAAGGCTCTGGAACAAGAGCCCGTACGAGCGGACCCTCGACCCTCCCCATTCCGGTCCCCTCAACCCTCGCCGCTCCCCCTTGCGACCTCGTTCCCACGAGCGCAGAATGGACTCTCGGGAAGAGGGACGGCCCGTCGGCCGGACCCACCCTCCGTTCGGCCGTCGCGACCGGCCGACGTCTCTTCGCCACGCCGGGATCCCCCCATGCAAGTCACGAAGATCATTGACGCTTTCGGCTATGTGATCTATGGCGCACTGGCCGTCCTGGCAGTCTGGGGGGCCTACAATGGAATCCTGCTCTATCGAAGCCTCTCCAAGAAATCGCTTCGAGACCCCCAGGAACTCACCGATCAGGTGCGAGAACTGTGCCGCGCCCGGCAATTCGAAAAGGCGATTAACCTCTGTCAGACTCCGGCTTTCTGGCACTCCGCCCTCGGGCAATTGATTGCCGTCGCCCTCCAGAACCGCGACAAGGGGCTCTCCCGGATCAAGCAAATCGTGGTGACGGAATTCCATAGCGAGGTCGTGGCGGGAATGGAGAACCGGCTCGGCTCCATCTCCACCATCGTCCGGATGGGCCCGCTCCTCGGACTGCTCGGCACCGTCGCCAGCATGATCGGCGCCTTCGGCCGGATCGGCGGCTCCGAGAAGGTCAGTCCCCAAGCCCTCGCGGCCGATATCAGCCTCGCTCTCTGGGCGACAGGCGCCGGGCTGCTGATTGCCAACCCGATGATGCTTATCGGCAACGACGTTCACGCCAGGCTACGTCGCCTCCGCGACCGAACCGAGCGACAGCTTCAGGAAGTTCTCGAGGTTCTCGAATAAATCGAGAATCCCAACGGCCCCGTCGTTCGCCCTTTTGCATCCCTCCCATCGCTCGAGAGTCGTCCCATGCTCCTGCGCCGCGACCTGGACCAGGATCGTGACGAGCATATCGACATGACACCGATGGTCGACGTCGTCTTCCAGCTCATGACCTTCATGCTCTTCACGATCCAGATGAGCGGCGGGGAAAAGGTCGACGTCCCACCCGCACGCCACGGAGTCGGTGTCGAGGAAACCAGCGCCACGTTCCTGACCCTGACAAGGCCCAATCGCCCCGGGGGCGAGTCCAAACTCCTGCTCGGACACGGCGAGGGCCCCACGGCCACCCTCGACCAGGCCCGGAAGGCCGCGGCCGACGGCGTGAAGGAGGGGCGGAACAAGGTGATCATCCAGGCCGACCGCGAGGTCCCGCACGGCGAGGTCCTCGAGGTCGCCGCCGCGGTCGCGCAGGTCGAGGGGGTAACCGTCCACCTCGGCGTGCAGGAGGTTTCCGGCGCGCCCTGAAACCCGAGCCCGGATACCAGGCCAAAGTTCATCCAAAAAAATGGCCGGCAGGAGCCGGCCCGTACAGGTTTGCCGATCCGAAGCCACCGAAAAACGAAAACCCAATCCTTCATTCAGAAGCCCTGAGCGAGTTCGACCGGGAAGCGAAACACCGCCCGATCGATTCGATCGACGGGACGAAATCAAACGATAGAGAACCGGACAGGAACGGTTCGGAGGGGCCATTGGCGAGCTGGGACGTCTTCCACGCCGAGAGCCTGGAACTGGAGCGGGATCTAAGCAGCGAGGCCGTGCGCGCCGCCCTCGCCGCGGGATCGCTCAACGGCGACGACCTGGTCCGCCCGGCGGGCACTTCAGCACCCTGGGCCCGGCTGGCCGACCTCCCCGAGCTCACGGCCGGGCCCGAGCCGCCTCCCGTCGCGCCCCCACCCCCGGAAATCTTCAACCTCGAACCGACTCCAGCACCCGAGCCGGCGCCCCCGAGCCGTCGGCCCACTCCGCCGCCTCGTCGCGAGTCCGCCGAGCCCCCGGCCCGAATCCGACCTGGCCGGATCGAACCGCCGCCGGTCCCTCCCGAGTCGAGCGATTTCGAATTCCGGGTCGAGCCATCGAGCCCCGAGATGCCGGCGATCTCAGCGCCGGCCTCGGCCATCGCGCCCCCGGCCTGGATCGAACTCGGCGGCGGCTCCGACGACGTCACCTTCCCGGTCCTGGACGAGCCCGAGCCCGCCCGGCCGGCTCCGCAAGCTTCCTCGGCGTCGTGGGAATGGCCCGACGACGACGAAGAAGAGGATGAGGATCAAGACAACCTCGAGGAAAACGAGCCCGACAACGAGATCGAGATCCTGGACGACGACGAGTGTTCCCGCGAGATCCTCGACGTCGATGGCCTGAACGTCCCGAGTCCGCACTCGTCGGAATCGGCGCGCCGGAACGGAAGCAGCAGTGTCTCGCTCCCGGTCGTCCCCTCGCGCGACTGGAACGAGGACCGGCCGCCGATCGAGACCCACGGCGGCGACGACGAGGACTTCTCGCTCTCACGAGGCGGCCCGACGACGGTCGAGGAGCTGGACCTCGCTCCAATGGTCGATGTGGCGTTCCAGCTCGTCC
>DAHZZC010000447.1 GCA_027435495.1 Planctomycetales bacterium | reverse complement strand
CGGCGAGGTCGAGCTGTCCGATGTCCGCTCGGGTCGGCCTGTCGGGCTCTCGCGGTGCCGAATCGAGCTGGCGAGTCCCGACGAGCGGCCCGCCCCCGCATCGGCCGAAGCCGCGGTCACGCCCGGCCCCCGGCACGCCTGGCAGGGCCACGTCGAGAAGATCCCAATGCCGTTCCGCACCGGGATTCTCTCAACGGCCCGGAGGACCGGCGCCCTCGGCTGCCGATTCCTTGACTTCGACGAGTCGGGCGATCGCGTCCTGGTCATCATGCGGCATCGGCTCCTCTACACGTTTCGAGTGGACGGGAGCGACGCCGAGTTCCTGCCCCGGCCGGTGGCCGCCGGCGACGAGAATGCGAGGATCATCGCTGTGATCGGTGTGGCGGGCGGATTCGTGCTGGTCGGCGACGGCGAGACGGGTCCGATCCTCTTCCACTACGACTTTGAGACACGAACCTGCCGGCACCACTCGTTCCACCGGATCGATCGATCCGGGCCGATCTGCTGGACCTATTACGTGGACCTGAACACGATCGTCGGCGGGATAGGTCATGACCCGGGGAGCCTGGCGATCGACCTGACACGGGAAGGCCTGGATGCAAGGGCCGGCTGGCGGGTGGAGCAGGCGATCCAGCGGTCACAGGAGTTCAATCCCTGGCCCCGGCCGTCGGCGATCTCATATCAGACGGCGTTCGAGGAGAAGGAACGGCCGGGCGGCGACTCCGTCGCGCTCGATCGGGAGACGGGGACGCTCGGGTTTCTGACCGATTCGGGCGAATCCCGGCTCGTGACGCCCACCACAGACGGTCGGCCTGCCCTCCGGGGCGCCCGGGTCTCGTCGTTCCAGCGCGGGGGAGATGCCCTGGCTGTTCAGGTCGAGGCCGGATCGCACGTCGAGATCTGGTTTGTCTCGATGGCGAGGGCGGCGGTTATCGGGACGCTCACCGCGAGCCAGGAGGGATCGGGCCGCGGCTGGTTCGCCCTCTCACGAGACGGCAGCCGCGTCGCACGCCGGGCTGGCGACGATCAGGTCGAGGTCGGACGGGTCCCCGGCGACGACTCGAGGATCCACGTCACTCCGCGCGAGCCGGTCTGGAACCACACCGCCTTGCTCGGCTGGTCGTGCGTGCTGGTCTCCGAGGAGGATCGAAGCGGTCCCCGATCCTCGATCAAGCCTATCCTGATCCGTTGGGATGGAGAGCGGCTCGTCGCCGATCGGGAGAACGCGCTGATGACATTCCACCAGCTTGGCGGTGTCGTCGCTGCGTCGAGGAGCCTGACGCCGCGAAGCGCGTTTCCCGGCTGCGACCACGCCCGGTTCAACCAGATCGTTGAACACCGATCGCTTCGTATCTTGATTGACCACTACAATCATCTGGCGGTCCTGGATAGCGCCGAGGACCGGCTGGTCGCAATCTTCTACGTCTCGGGGAATGAGTTCGCCGCCTGGATGCCGGATGGAACCCTCGCGGGGTCTCGCCGGCTGATCGGCGGCGAGCCGACGAAGGCCGCCTCCGAGCGGATCGCCGCGACGCTCCGGCGGGCCGAGCGCGGGGCAGGGGGGCTCCGATGAGTGTCCACGTCCGCTTCTACCTCCGTCGACGGCCGGGCGGACCGATCGGACCTGTCTCTGCGCTCCACATCCCCGGCCGGGACGCCTCCGCGCTCCTCGACACCTGCGCCCGAGTCGGGATCAACCCCTCGGGTCGGATCCACGACCTTAATGGCGGGTTCCTGATCCGGCTCCCCCGTCCGACCACCGAGCCGGTCCCGGGTGCCACCAGGCTACGCGAGCTCGCCGAGAGCCTTTACGTTCCGGTCGACGCCGACCTGGTTCCCTCGCTACTCGACGATGAGGCGGCTGGGATGGTCCGTGATGGCGGGCTCGTCTTCCTGCCGGCTGGTCCGCTCCGATTCGATCGCGACGAGCCGGTCCGGCTGTCGACGCTCCTCAACATCGATTCGCCGAAACGCCGGAACTGGCGGCCGATGCCCGCGCCCCGGCCGATCGCCGACCGGATCGTCGTGGTCTCACGCGAGATCCCCGAGACGCCGCCCGAGGAACTCTACCGTGCCCTCGAAGACGACGTCCGGCATCCCGACCGCCCGCGGTCCCGTCCGGAGCGGGCCGAGGCTGATGCGATGGAAGATGCCGACGGCGGCGAGAGCACTGGCGTCGGGCTGATCCGCATGGCGGCCTCGGGCCTTGGCGAGGCGATCCGAGGACTGGTCGGGCGGGCTCGCTCCCTGCGTGAAAAGGCCCAGTGGGGGATGCTCGATCACTCATCACTGGTCAAGAAGCTCCTCCGCGAGTTTCGCCAGGGGAACATCGACCGCGCCCTCCGGCATTCCTTCTCCATGCGCGAGGCCGACCCGCGAGCGCGCCGGGTGGTCTCGTGGGGTCTCCGGCTACCGTTCCATTGGGCCATCTACAACCTGAAGGAGTTGCTGGGAGGGCCCGAGCGCGGCGGGGCCGCCGGGATCTGGCAGGCGCGGTCCGAATTGATGCAGGAGCTGCGCGAGGAGTACCGCAAGACCGCGCTCCGGGCGATCCAGTCCGGCGACTTTCGCCGCGCGGCCTACATCTACGGTGTCCTGCTCGACGACCATCGAGCCGCCGCGCTGGCCCTCCAGCGCGGCGGCCTGCACCACGACGCGGCCATCCTCTACTCGAAGAAGCTCAACGACCGGCTCGCCGCGGCGCAGGCGTTCGAGGCCGCCGGCCTGGTGGATCACGCGATTGCCCTCTATACCGAGCTCGGCCTCCACGAGACTGCCGGCGATTTGCTCCGCCGGATCGGCGACGAGCCGGGGGCACGGTCGGCCTACTCCCGGGCACTAGTCATCACGCTCTCGGTTCATCCTCCGATCTACTACCTCGATGCGGGGCGGATCGCCGATCACAAAATGGGCCTGCCCGAAGTTGCCCTCACCTATTACTCTCTGGGCTGGGCCGCGCGGCCCTCGGCCAACGCGACTCTCTGCGCGCTGCAGATGATTCGGCTCCTCACCCCTCGCGGCGAGTCGACGCCGCTGATGATCCTGCTCGACGAGGCCGACGATTATTTCGAGGGAATTGGCTCCGGGCATGATGCCGGCCTTCTCTACAACGCGATCGCCGGCGCGGTCGCCGCGTCGCAAGAAAAGGCCGATGAGGTCCGCGACCGTGCCCGATCGGGCCTCGCGAGGGTCCTTCGCCGCCAGGTCGAGGCCGGGCGCCCGGCCTCGGCGTCGGTCTCCTCGCTGTTCCCGGCATCGTCAGGGCTCTGGACGCCGGCCTTCCTCCGCGACGCCCAGTTCGCTGCGAGAACCGCCGCCGCCCTCGATCGACCGGCGGAGCCCGAGCTCGAAACCCGGGGGAATCGCCATCCCCAGGCGCCTGGCATCCAGGTCGGCCGCGGGACGGTCACGGCCACCTGCCATGCATCCGACACATCTCGTATTTTCCTCGGCTTCGCCGACGGCCAGGTGCTTGCCTTCGACCCAAGACCCAACCGCGTCGTGCCGGTCGGATCGGTGAAAGGGGCGGTCGCAGCAATCGCCGCAGCGCCCGAGGGGGATGTGGTGGTCGTTCTCCGTGAGACCGAGCAGGGCGCCACGCTGACCACCTTCCTCAGTCGCCCTGACGGCACCTATCGTCCGCCCCGGCCCGATATCCACTCGTCGCGGTCGCCGACCTGGCTGACGCCGATCCTTCCGTCCGAGCCCTCGCGGTTCATCGGGTTGGGAAGCGACCGCGACCTGATGATCCTCGACGCCGCTGGCGGTCTGCCGATGGCCTATCCCTCGTTCGCCGAGGTCACAGATGGAGGAGAACGAGAGGCTCCGGCCTGCGCCCTCCTTCTGCCGGACGGCTCGGGCTTCACCATCCTGACTCACGACGGCCCGCGCTGGGTGCTTCTCGATCACGAGGGGCACGAACTCGCCCGGTCGGGGCCCGCCTTCCGGCCACACGGCGGCAGCACGTCTCCTCGATGCACAGTGCCGCTCTCGTGGACCCGGCTCGAAGGGATGGTGCGAGTCGTCGGACTCGACGCACACGGCGGCGTGCATTCCGCCGAACTCTGGTTCCCTGGCCCCGGTGCGATCGACCTTGGGGACGTGCACAGCGCGACGACCCAGGGCGGATACCGCGCCGCAACCCGAATGGCGACCGGCAAGGTCGTCGCCGTCTCGGCCACGCGGATCGATTGGCTCAGCGAATCGGCGGGCCGGTTCCATGTCGTCCACAGCCGACTCGACGACGGCCTGGCTGGCACGGTCGCCTGTTTTCCTGCAACGACCTCCGAGGAGGTGCTGATCGTCTCCGGCGACGGCTTCGTTTCACGGATGGCAATCCCCCGAGTTCCACGCAGGCACCGGGGCTAAATTCCCACCGGATCGCCCGGCCGTCACGACCGGTATCCTGCGACCTCTCCCAACGCCCAGCCGCCAGATAGGGGGATTGCAATCGGCGGGGTCTTCGCCTATGCTTGACCACTTAAAGTGGTTGAGATGTTTCATCAGACAGGCCCGGCCTCGACGAGCAGG
Organism: Planctomycetales bacterium; assembly: GCA_027435495.1. Taxonomy (GTDB): domain Bacteria; phylum Planctomycetota; class Planctomycetia; order Isosphaerales; family Isosphaeraceae; genus JAKAUH01. The sequence goes on along the minus strand of DAHZZC010000447.1, from coordinate 1,190 downwards.
CCGGCGGGTATTGGGGCGCGAGATGTCGATCACGAAGGAGAAGAAGTCGGAGCTCATCGGGAGCTTCGGGCGGGATGGGCAGGATACGGGGTCGCCCGAAGTGCAAATCGCCCTGCTGACAGCCCGGATCAATGATCTGACCGAGCACTTCAAGACACACGCCAAGGATCATGCCAGCCGCCGAGGGCTGCTGATGATGGTCTCCAAGCGGTCCAGCCTGCTGAAGTATCTGCGGCTGCACGACCGGCAGAAGTACCTTGACGTGATCGGCCGGCTGGGCATCCGGAAGTAATGCCGCCGGTGCGGTCCCGTTCCGCGGCCTGGGGCCTTCGATGGGTTCTCGTCTGATCGCCGTAAGGTCGACAGTGAGCCTGGATCCGACGCCCTGACGCATCCTCGGACCGGTCCGACCGCCAGATTGCGTCTCCCCCGGCGACGATTCCTGAACGGGATCGCCCGGACACCTGTCTCCCGGCCGGGGGAAATTTAACTCCGCGCGAGGAGGGCCGCTCCCGGTCCGTCCCGCCCCTTCTTATTACGACCATCGATCCGACCCTTCGTGCGGGCGGGTGCATCGGGCACCTACATCCAGGAAAGCATTCATGTCTAGCACTCCGATTCAACGTACCCTGGTCGAACGGACCGTGGGTGGCAAGCACCTGAGTATCGAGACCGGATACCTCGCGAAACAGGCCAGCGGCGCTGTGGTGGTCCGGATTGGCGACACCATGACGCTCGTGGCGGCCGTCGCCGCGCCCGGCCGCGAGGGACTCGACTTCTTCCCGCTGACGGTCGACTACCGGGAAAAGACCTACGCCGCCGGAAAGTTCCCCGGTGGCTTCATCAAACGAGAAGGCCGGCCCACGACGAAGGAGATCCTGACGTCCCGTCTGATCGACCGGCCGATCCGCCCGCTCTTCCCCGAGTCGTATCGTGACGAGGTCCAGATCCAGGCCGGACCCATCTCTGCGGACCGGTCCAATGACCCCGACGTCCTTTCGATCATTGGCGCCTCGGGCGCACTGGTGATGGCACGGGCTCCGTTCCTGGGTCCGATCGGGGCCGTCCGGATTGGGCGGGGCGACGGTCAGCTCGTCGCGTTCCCGACAGCCGAGGAGCTGGAAAAGAGTGACCTCGACCTGGTCGTCGCCAGCACCGAGAATGCGGTCGTCATGATCGAGGGCTTCGGC
>DAHZZC010000446.1 GCA_027435495.1 Planctomycetales bacterium | reverse complement strand
TGTGCATTCTACCTTATCTCCCGACCCCGGTTTCTCCATTTCACGCTGAACCATTACACGTGGAGACAGCGAAGCAGTACGACCGAGGCCTGCTACGCGGGATCGGCCGGTACATCAAGGGGCACGGTCCGTGGTCGGTGTACCTGGAGGAGCGCGGGCCTCGCGACGCGATTCCGCCGTGGCTGCGGAGCTGGAAGGGGGACGGGATCATCGCTCGGATCCAGGACGTTCCCATGGCCGAGGCACTCGTGGCAACCGGAGTTCCGATCGTCGAGCTGCGACGCCAGGTCGTTGGATTCGACCTTCCGGCGGTCCACTGTGATGACGATGCCCTCGCCGCTCAGGCAATTCGACATTTCCAGTCGCGGGGGTTCCGCCACTTCGCCTTCTGCGGCCGGCCCCGGGCGCGGTGGAGCGATCTTCGCGAGGACTCCTATCGCCGGTGCCTTGAGGCGTCCGGACTCACCGGCCACTCCTACGCCTGGCCAAGACGGCGACACGAGCGCAGTTGGGAGCAGGAACAGGACGACGTCTCAAGATGGCTGGCGGATCTCCCTCACCCGGTCGGCGTCCTGACCTGCAACGATATCCGCGGACTTCAAGTTCTCGACGCCTGCCGGCGGATCGCCCTGCCGGTCCCTGAGCGGGTCGCCGTCCTCGGCGTTGACAACGACGTCGCCCTTTGCGAGCTGGCCGACCCACCGCTTTCAAGCATCGACCAGGACCTCGAGCGGATCGGCTTCGAGGCGGCGAAGCTCCTCGACCGACTGATGAACGGACACCCCTCGCCTCCCGAACCTATTCTCATTGAGCCGGTCGGCATCGTCACCCGGCTCTCAACCGACTCAATCGCCATCGACGACCCGGCCGTCGCGACCACAATTCGACTCATCCGACAACACGCTTGCAGCCATCGTGGCGTCGATTTCTTCGCCGAGCAGGCCGGGCTTTCTCGCCGAGTCCTCCAGCGCAGGTTCAAGGCCCTCACCGGGCGGACCCTCCAGGAAGAGATTCTGGAGACGCAACTCGCTCGTGTCCGGCAGATGCTTGCCGAGACCGACCTTAAACTCGAGGCCATCGCCGGCCGGGCGGGATTCCGCTATCTTGGCTACATGTGCTCGTACTTCAAGAAGAGAACGGGCATGACTCCGGGACAGTATCGCCACCGTCACGCCAATCTTCCCGGTACCATTCGAAAGGTCTGACCATTCATTCGCCTCGATCCCACCGAAACTCGCCGAAGATCGGTTCCTCACCGGGGCCGCCCTTCGAGTCCAGCTCGAGCATATCGATGTTCTTCCATCCCTTTAGTCGTTCGCCCTTCTCGGTCATGAAATCACTTGCCTTCAGATGGACCGACTGCCAGCCATCCTGGGGGATCCCCTGCCATTCCCTGGCGTACTGAGTCCATCCGGGGGCAAACTCATTCTCGTGAAGGACGACTCGCAGAGTCCGGGGTGCCCGAACGAAAACCCGGAATCGGAGCGAGGCTCCTTCGGGTCCCCGCCATCTGGGATCACCGATCTTGTGCGTGAGTATCGGAATCGCCCGTGTGACCGTGATGCCTGGCAGACCACCTGGGCCTTCGGTGAGCCGCAAGAACGAGGGGACCGGAGGCACCGGGTCCGTTGCCGGAGATCTCGTGACCCAGACGTCGAACCCCTCCGAGAAGTCGTCGATCCTCTCGGTCGAGTTCTCCGTCGCTCGGGCCTTTCCGAGGTCGTTCGGGATGACCGTCACGAGGTTGGAACTGAGGCAGATGCCCGAGTCATACAGGACATTGGCGAAGGCGAAGAGCGGCTTTCTCGTGTCGTGGACCGGCAGGGCGGCCGTCCAGGTCCCGCCGTTCTGCTGGCCGATCACCGATCTCCAGTACCGGTTCTTCGGATTTCGATTCTCGACAGCATCAAATAGGTCCACGCGCCGGACCGATTTCGAGAGGTCGGGTCGGACAATGAGACGAGGTGAACCTGTCCCGGCCCGGCCAGACGCCTCCCCAGTTGAACGTCAGGGCGGCATATCCCTGGCTGTTCCAGAACCGGAGCCATTGCGGATGGACGGTCTGGCCTCTGCCGTGGATGTGGAGGATGGCCGGTAACCTCGTTTTGCCTGCCGGAATGCTGGAGATGGCATAGACCCTGACCCGAGAACCCTCGTGGGTCATCCCGGTGAAGGTAAACTCGGTGTAGCGAGCGCCGTGCTCCGACCACTGCTTCATCACCTCGACTTCCAGCGGCTCCCGGCGCGGGTCGAAGCCCGACCAGACTGCTTGTGGGCTCATCGGGGTTTGTCCGAAGACGAGCCCGATCGGGCCGAAGGCGAGCAAGACGAACGCCCAACGGAAGGGGCAAACTCGGAACATGGTCGATCCTGAAAATCCTGCGATCGGTCCGAACTCTTGACGATGAGAGAGTTCCCGTCGGGCCCCGCCTCGATTAGAAGAGTTCAGCGATCGGGCTCCCGCGCTCGACAATGAATCGGGGACGCCCGGCCCCGTCCTGGTAGGTGGCGTCGAGCGGAACGCTCATGTGTCGGTAAATCGTCGCCGCGAGGTCGCCCGGCGTCACCGGCCGCTCCTTGATGTAGCCGCCATCGGGCTCGGTTGCCCCAATCACCTGCCCGTGCCGCAGGCCCCCACCGGCCATTGCCATCGACATCACCGCCGGCCAGTGGTTCCGTCCGTCGGTGCTTCCCTGAGTGCCCATCATGGGCGTCCGGCCAAACTCTCCCATCGCGATGACCAGCACGTCGTCCAGAAGTCCCCGTTCGGTCAGGTCCGAAACCAGCGTGGTGATCAGGCGGTCAAAGATCGGGAGCAGCGGCCTCAAGCCCTTGCTGATGCCCCCATAAGGTGGGATGTTGTCGCCGTGGTTATCCCAGGTTCCTGAGGCTGGGTGGTAGCTCAGGTCGATCGTCACGAAGGCCACTCCCGCCTCGACCAGCCGGCGGGCCAGCAACGCCTGCTGGCACCAAAGATGATCGCCGTAGCGATCCCGAACGCCCTGCGGCTCCTTCGAAAGGTCGAAGGCCTCCTGCGCTCGCCGGCCGATCAGCATCTCCACCGCCTGCTGACCATATCGGTCCATCGCCTCGACCTCGCCGGTGTGGTCGAGCTCGCGACGCAACCGGTCGAGACCCGCGAGCAATGACCGGCGATCAGCCAGCCGCTCGTGGGTCAGTCCCTTGGGGAGCTGGAAGAAGTCGGCGTCGGTCATCCGGCCGGTGTCCACGCCGACGTTCGAGTAAATCGGCAGTCGTGAGGCTCGGTTGGCAATGAACGGATCGTAGCGCCGTCCCAGGTAGCCGGCATGGGCGACGTGGGTGCGCGACGTCTGGAAGGCCACGTACGGCGGAAGTCCCGGATGATTCGCACCATGATATTTGGCCACCACCGATCCGATCGCCGGGTACATCTCGCCATTGGGGTTGATGCGAGGCGCAGCGTCGAGATTACCTGTCTGGAAGACCTTGTTCGGCTCGTGGTTACTGTGGCGGGCATCGATGGAGCGGATGATCGTGAACCGGTCGAGCATCGCCGCCTGCCTCGGCAGGTGCTCGCAGATCTGGACACCGGGCAAGCTGGTGGGGATGACAGCAAAGGGACCCCGATTCTGAAGCGGGCGATCAGGCTTGGGGTCCCATGTATCGATCTGGCTGGGTCCGCCGGCCATCCAGAGCAGGATGACGGCCTTGTTACCCGGTAGAGGAGAACCCATCTCGACCGCGCGGGCCCGGTGTTGGAGGAGGCCGGGCAGGCTTAACCCGGCCAGACCCGCCATACCGGCCTTGAGCATGTTCCGACGGCTGGGGATGACCAGTCCTTCCCTCGTCAGAGGGTGAAGCCCGTCGAAGGCATGGCTGTGGTCGTGCTCGAGTGGATCCCGATCGGCCATGGGGTCGCTCCCGGAAAGAAACACCGGTCCCTGGCGGCCCGGCCTGGCGGTTATCATACCTGCCTCCTGCGGGGAAGACCCGCTTCTTCCCGCCGGACTCATGTTCCCATCCGGCCCTTCGCAAGAGGCCGGCGCCTCACTCCGCGTCCGGTTTCCTGGGACTGTCCTGACCTTGCGCAGCGACTTTACGGGCATCTGTCGGGATGGCGGCCTGCTCGGACGCGATCATCGGCAGGTCGTCAGGGAGCGTCTTCAGGAAGAAGTCCCGGTACTGAATACTCATGGGCGGCCCAACGTGGACCTGCACCGCGAGGACGCCTTCGAGCTTCCGCCCCTTCTCGTCCAGGTCGATGACGTCCACCGTCGGATGGCCATCGATCCAGTGTCGGTGATGGTTCCCCTCGACGACGACCCGGTAATCATGCCAGATCCCCGGCGGGAACGCCTTCAAAGGGAACTGGCCGACCACCCAGGGCTGGCCCTTCGGATCGATCACGACCTTCTCGCCGGTGTGGGCCAGAATGCGTCGGCCTCGCTCCTCGTAGAGCATCCCGTTGTAATCGGGGCGATTGGCGACGACGTCGCACTGATACCCGGTAACGACGGACTCGCCCAGATCAGGCCGCTCCGTCCCCCGGTATTGCAGGCCGCTGTTGCCCCTGGAGGAAACCTTGACCTTCACCCGCAACTCGAAGTTCCGGAGTGTACCGCCCCGCCACGTGATGAAGCGGTTGAACTTGAGCGTGCCGTCGGCCTTGCCTGTGAGGCAGCCATCCTCGACCGACCAGTATTTCGGGCTCCCCTCCCAACCGGTCAGGCTGTGGCCGTCAAAGACAGCCTGGAAACCCTCGGGCGGTTTCGGAGTGGATGCCTCTTCGGCGGGACTTCGATGTCCCGGGCCGATCATGAGAGCGAGGGCCAGGAGCGGGGTCGCGATCGATCGTCTGGTCACGGACAGGGCCTCCGGGTGGGGTGGGAATTCGTCACCCTGCGTCCACTCCGGCCGGGCGACGTCCCGATTCTCACGCCCCTCGGCTCGTGCATCAAGCCTTGACTATCCTCCGGCTCCCCGATCGCCCGAAACCCCTGCCTCATCTTTCAGGCGACCCGCCCGGCCGTTCGAGACCCCTTACGAGCGACCGGGTTGGCAAGCGAACCCAGATACCGGCAACGATCCGGTGAGCGAGGCCGACCCGGTGCCAACTTCAAGCGGCCCGAAAGGCCTGATCCATGGCATCGAGAGCCATCCTCGTTTAACCTATCGGACGACCGAACCCGAGATCGAGCCATCGGCCTTCGAGATCGATCGCCACAACCTGAGGGAGTATCATGAGCGGCTACTTCCGAATCCTCACTCTTGTCTGCCTCACACTCCTCCCGGCGCGGATCGCCGAGGCTCAGTCTCCATCGGTCCAGCATGGTAACTCCATCCCCTTGATCGATCTGACCGACCAGAACCATCGACAGGTTATCGTCGACCGAGAGAAGGGCCAGTATCTCGGCCACCCCACCACCGTCCTCCTCGAAGACGGCAAGACGATCGTCATCGTCTACCCCAGGGGTCATGGTCGGGGTGCGATCGTGATGAAGCGAAGCAGCGACGGCGGCCTTACCTGGTCCGACCGACTTCCCGTTCCGGAGAACTGGTCGACATCGAAGGAGACGCCGACAATCCATCGGGTGATCGATCCCCAGGGCAAGAAGCGGCTGGTGCTTTTCTCAGGACTCTACCCGATCCGCAAGTCGGTCTCCGAGGACGACGGCCACACCTGGACGCCGCTGGAGCCGATCGGCGACTTCGGCGGCATCGTCGCCATGGCCAGCGTCGAGCGGCTCAAAAACGGCGACTACCTGGCGCTTTTCCACGACGACGGGCGGTTTCTCCACGCCGGGGGCCGACCAGGCCGGTTCCGGGTCTACAAGACGATCTCGCACGACGGCGGCCTGACGTGGGGACCGCCGGAGGTCATCGCCGAGCATCCAACGGCGCATCTCTGCGAGCCGGGCCTGATCCGCTCCCCGGACGGTCGGCAGATCGCCGTTCTGCTCCGGGAGAACAGCCGCAAGTACCATTCCTTCGTCATCTTTTCCGACGACGAGGGCCGAACCTGGTCGAAGCCGAGAGAGCTTCCGGCCTCACAGTCCGGCGACAGGCACGTCGGCAAGTATGGGCCAGACGGACGCCTTTTTCTCTCGTTCCGCGACACCATGCACCAAAGCCCGACATGGGGCGATTGGGTCGGCTGGGTCGGCACCTACGACGACATCGTCGCGGGTCGCGAGGGTCAGTTTCGGGTCCGCCTAATGGACAACCACAAGGCCTCGGATTGTGCCTACCCTGGTCTCGAGGTACAGCCCGACGGTACTTTCGTTGCCACGACCTACGGGCACTGGACCGAGGGGGAGCCATCCTACATCGTTGGCGTCCGGTTCACGCTTGCCGAGCTCGACGAACTGGCGAAGGGACGATCAACGACCATCCCGAAAACCGCCGAAAAACCTGGTAAGATCCGCCTGCTGATCGTGGAGGGCGTGAGCAACCACGACTGGCAACACCGCCTCGCTCTGGTGAAGGAAATCCTTGCGCGAGACGGTTCCTTCGAGGTGGACGTAACCGTCACACCATCGAAAGCCGGTGATCCGGCGTGGGAAAAGTGGCGCCCGGACTTCTCGAAGTACGACGTGGTGCTCTCCGGCTACAACAATCTGGGAGGCAAGCCCGGATGGCCCGAGCCAGTGCGCAGGTCGTTTGAGGAATTCGTCCGCGACGGTGGGGGTTTTTACTGCTACCACGAGGCCAACAACGCGTTCGCCGAGTGGCCCGAGTACAATCGGATCATCGGCCTCGGCTGGCGCGGTAAGAGTTTCGGTAAGGCGATCGTCATTGAGCCGGACGAGACCTTGCGGTTCCTCCCACCCGGCGAGGGCGCGGGAACCGGGCATGGGGCCCGTCTCGATGTGACCGTTCATCAGATCGGGACGCATCCCATTCACCGCGGACTGCCCAGGTCGTGGATGGCCGCGGATATCGAGATCTACCGATTTGCCCGCGGGCCTGCCGAGCAGCTCACCGCGCTTGCCTATGCGAAGGACCCGCAGACGAAGTTGCAATTCCCGATCGAATGGACCGTGCAATACGGCAAGGGTCGCGTCTTCGTTTCGACGTATGGTCATGTCTGGTCCAACCAGGCCGATCCGAAGGGGATGCGCTGCGCCGGATTCCAGACGATCATGGTGCGCGCCCTCAAGTGGCTGGCCGGTCGAGACCCGGGCGAGACCTCTCCACCCGACTTTCCCGCTCCGAACGCGGTCTCACTGCGGCGATGACGGACGGACCGAACGATGGCTCGCGGGGCAACCACTCGATTCGGAAATTTGCCTCACTTTTCATCAGACTCCCGTATTGTGAAACATCGGATGATCCGTTAGATTCGAGGGGCCTTGCTCGGATTGCATTCGTCGTCGAGGATCACGTCCTGGGGCCCCTGCCTCGCTCACCGGTACACGTTCGGAGACGTAATGACCATGGAACCAGGCACGCCGTGGAACCGCCGCGATTTCGTGAAAAGCCTTGGTGTCGCAAGCGGAGCAGCGCTCGGGGTCGGGGAGCTGTCAACTGACCTCCATGCTGCTTCGGTCGACGTCGATGAGGGTGAAGCGGCCCGTTCCGACCTCCTGCCGACGCGCCGGCTCGGCAGGAATGGCCCGATGGTTTCCATGCTCGCGATGGGTGGAGACATGAACCTCGACAGCGCGCCGAGGCTCATCCACCGCGCCTGGTCGCTCGGCTACCGCTACTTTGACACGGCCCAGAAATACGGGCACGGCAAGGAGGAGTCGACCTATCGTCAGTGGTTTGCCCAGAATCCGGGCCGGCGTGAGCAGCTTTTTCTTGTCTCGAAGGATTATCCGCGTCAGGGTCCCGAACAGCTTCTGGAGATGATCGATCGTCGGCTTGCGTCGCTCGGGACCGACTACCTTGACCTGTATTTCATCCATCAACTCTGTCCCGAGGTCTACGGCAAGGACTCGGTTGAGTGGCCCCGGAGCGACCGGTTCCGGAAGGTGGCCGAGGCGCTGAAGCGTTCCGGCAAGTGCCGCCTCGTCGGCTTCTCGTGCCATGGTGGCCCAGAGTACATCCAGGCTGCTGCCGATGGAGGTTTCCTTGACGTGGTCATGGTGCAGTACACTCCCTTTTATGAGCGTGGGGGCGTCTTCGACCGGGCGCTGACGGCCTGCCACGAGAAGGGCATCGGCCTGATCGCCATGAAGACGCTCCGGCACGCCGGCAACGTCCCCCGTCGACTCCCCCAGTTCGAGGCGCTCGGATTGAGCACACACCAGGCTCTCCTTCAGGCAGTCTGGAGCGATCCGCGCATCACGGCCGTCTGTAACTCGGTGAAGAACCTGGATCAGATGCGATCTAGCCTTGAGGCAGCCCACCGCTACACCAGGCCGCTCGATCTCTCGCTGATCGACCAGCTCCGGAACGCCGTGCTCGCCTCTCGACGCACGCTCTGTCCCGGCTGCCCGTCGTGCGATGCCCAGACGAGCACGACCGCTTTTGCCTTCCGCGACATCGCCCGCTATGTCACGTATTACGAGCAGGATGGCAACCCCGAGGCCCGGCTTTTGTACCGCTCGCTCCCGGCCGAGGCGCGCGATGTCTCGACCGTTGACCTCGTCACCCTGCGCGAGGGCTGCGCCTTCGGAATCGACTATCCGGAGATTGCCGCAAGGGCCGAGCGCTACTTCTCCTGAGGACACAAGACCTCGATCTCATCGCCGCTTGATGGTCCATTCGGGCTTAGCGATCGGGAAACCATCCCCGGGCGGTCTGCGGGTCGAACTTCGTCGGAAGCCGGTAAGCAATCGTCACCGGCTTCCGACCGACCTCGATCCCGCCGAGCCTGGGGTCCCAGACCCAGGTCCAGCGTCGGAATTCGTCCCGAGGCAGCAGAATTCGATCAAGGACCTCGGTCTTTCGGTCTTTTGTCCAGCTACCATAGCTGCGGGTGTACTGCCAGATTTCATGGCGAACCGTGGCGACCGGTGCGCCGAATTCGGCATCAAAGCTGGTCGGCCGGTCACGGACGAGCTGGACGAGAATTCGGACCTGTTTCTCGCCGTTACTCGCCCAGTACAACGGAGCGACCTTGTTCTCGTAATGGCGGGCCGTGGCGATCTCGCGAGCGATCTCGTCGCGTGTCTCATCATCAGGTGAACGGGCATCGGAGGATAGGAACGGATCGAACTCCCGGAGGGGCGGATATCGAAATCCCTCCACGCGAATCCGGCTTTTGGTGCAGATCACCAGGTCGTAGGGGCCGTCGGCCAGGTCGGAAAAGACCCAGCGTCCTTCTGGTCCAGGTTGAGCCCGGCCATCGACGCGAGGATTTTCGATTTTGGCCGAGGGGTCCACGGGAAAGCGTGACGCTCCGTCCTCATCCCAGCGCCGGATGGCACCGACCAGCGTTATGCCCTGCGACTTCCCCAGATCAACGATCAGCTCCCCCGCTGAAGAGGGGCCCGGGCTCGGACCGAAAAGATGGGCAAGCAGAACCGCCGATACCAGTCCACGCGTAGGGATACTCATGGTTATGACCTCGGATGCGGTGTCCTGCCCGGTGGGATCGGTTCAGGGGTTCTTCGGACCGACCTCGGGCCTGGCGGCGGTCAGCCTGGCGAGCCTTTGCCGTGCGTCGCCGACCAGTGGACTGCCGGGGTAGTCGGTCAGGAGAGCCTGGAAGCGGGCCCGGGCGCGAGCGACCTCGCCCAGCTTCTCCTCGCACTCGCCAGCCAGTAAGACCAGGCGGTCGGCGTACGGGGAATCGGGGTTGATCGTCAGAAGGTCGCCGGCCAGGGCGATGGCGCGTGGGTACTTCTGGCGGGCGGCCCAGTAGCTCGCTTGCAAGAACGTCAGATAGCCCTCGATCCGATCCATCGGGAACTCATCCTGCCATCGCCGCCATTCGGTCCGTGCTCGATCAAGCGACCGATCGCGGAGAAAGACCTCGGTCGACCGGCTCAGGGCGCCGCGCCAGGCATCCTGTTCGATGGCCGACCGGCCGGGCACCGGCGCCGAGGCCATCGCCCTTGCATAGGCGGCACGGGCGGAGGGTCTGTCCCCCTTGCGGGCGTACCAGTCGCCCCAGACACGGTTCAGTCGGCTCGTCGAAATCGGATCGCCCACCGGCAGTCGTCGGGCCGTCGCCGAATCCAGGAGCGTTTTTGCCGACCCGGTTCGGAGGAGGTCGTTCAGCGCGATATCCGCCGCTTCCACCTCGCATTCCGCCTTCCAGGACTCCGGCCCGAGTATGGCCGCCGCCTTCTGCAAGAAGTTGAGCGCCGCCTCGGGATCGTCCAGTCGGTCGCGCAGCAGGCCGCTGACGATCCGGACCGTCGCCCGCTCGCTCTCCGAATGGGCCGCCGTGCGCCCGGGAATCCCCTCTTGCCCGGCCTTCGCCGCACGCGCAGGCAGGTCCGCCTGTTCGAAGGCCCGAACCAGTTGCAGGAGCCCAGTTGCATCCAGCTTTGCCGGGTCGTACTTCGCGACAACAGCCACGTAGGAAGTCAGATCGTCGGCCGACTCGCCCGCTTCGACCGGGAGCGCAGGACGGTGGATCAGCACGCGGTCCTCGATCGCCGATCCCGGGGGACCTCCCACCATCTGCATTTTCACAAGGTAAAGGCCAGGATGCAGGTAAACGTGGATCGGGTCCGTCTGGGTGCCTGTCTGCCCGTCGCCGAAATCCCAGTGAACCCTGGCGTGAGATGCTGTCACGTGGTTCGCGATCTGATGGAACCGGGCGCGGATCAACGGCGGGTTCTCGTCGGGTAGAGGCACCTCACCCAGGATCTCCATCGTGAATTCCCGGGCGTGCTTGACTCCCACCGCGCGGAGCCGGGCGATCGCCTGCGAGTCGAACGCCTCGGGAGGGATCCGTTCAGGTTTTGAGACACCGGGCGGTTGCCAGGCGGCCACCATGCAGGCACTATCTCCGGCCGCCGCGTGGACGTACCGGAACGCGTGCAGCCCGGAAGTGAGGTTCACCTGACCCTGAAATCGCGCATCGCCGACCGGGCCATGCCGCCCCGGCGCAGCGACCACTAACTGTCCATCGATCAGCAAAAAACTGGCGTCCTGGCTCGACGTGAAGAACCGAAACAGTCCCGGCCTCGCGATGCGAAGCGTCCCCCGATATTCGCTCAGGAACGGCTCCGAGCCCGGCCAGAACGGGTTCTCTCGGTGAAAGACCGCCGGGACGAACGCACGACCATATCTGGGTGAAGTGCGAAACGCCTCGTCCACCGAATCAAGTCTCTTGAGATTGCAGTCTTTCCAGTGGTGTGTCTCGAGCAGCAGGCCGGTGGAAGCGGTCCAGGCTGGGGATTTCCTTGGCTCGGACGTTTTTCCGTACTCTAACCTGTAAAGGTGCTCTCTCGAGCGGGTTTGAAAGGCAATCCGGCAATGGTCGCCAGGCCCGGCTTGCAAAACCCGCCAGGGGACCAGTTCGTGCCGGCTATCGGTGACAAACAGGTTTTCACCGTTTTCATCGAGTTCACCGTGCGTGTAGAACTCCGTCATGACCACCGCGGGGACGGTCGAGCCCTGGGGAATCTGGATTCTCCGCTGCTCGATCGATTCCGGGCCGTCTGGCTGGGACTTCCTGGCGTGATTCCCAGTGTCCTGAGCTTTCAGAGAACCCGACGTGACGACAGAGGACCACCCGAAGAGAGAAATCGTTGCCAGTCCGATTTGCACCAGCACGGTGAACCGGGGCGCGGTCGATCGAGACCGTCTCTCGGAGGGTCGGTGCTGCGGTCGTCTGGTATCCGCGCGATTCGCTGGCATGATGGTTTCAACATGCGGGGGGAATCGATGGCGGGCGTTTCCCTCATCCTAGGACGCCCGTGGGGACTTCGCAAGGGGTGTGGTCATTCGACCGCGTGGTAGGGTGGTACGGATGGAGCCCGATCTCGGGGATCGAGCGCTGGGCAATCTCCAATGTGAGGAAACACAGTCGAGAGGGTTCGATCCAACCCGGTCGATCGGTTAGAATCGAGGTATCTCGTTCAGGGACACACCGGTCATTCGATCTCCGGCCGGTTGATCCGCTCGATCCCAGCAATCCGGCGGAAGGTATATCCCGATCGAGCCCGACCGTGCGGCGCCGCACGGCCCCAGGGAACGACCGTGACCGGGAGTCATGGGATGTCTACGAACGACCCGTCTGCCCTCTCGAAACTCGCTCCAGAAGAAGCCGCGCACCGCGTGCAGCGGGCCGGCGAGCTGCTTCGTCGCGAGATCCATCGGGTCATCATCGGACAGGAGCAGATGATCGAGGAGATGCTGATCTGCCTTTTTGCCCGAGGGCACTGCCTGACCATCGGCGTCCCCGGACTGGCCAAAACCCTGACCGTGGCGACGATGGCCCGGGCCTTGCACCTGAAGTTCAGCCGAATCCAGTTTACCCCAGACCTGATGCCGAGCGACATCACCGGGACCGAGATCATCGAGGAAGACGCGACCACCGGGAAGCGAGGATTCCGCTTCGTCCCCGGGCCGATTTTCGCGAACATCGTCCTGGCCGACGAGATCAATCGAACACCCCCCAAGACCCAGGCGGCTCTCTTGCAGGCGATGCAGGAATACCAGGTCACTGCCGGCCTTCAAACATTCGAGCTCGAGCCACCCTTCTTCGTCATGGCTACCCAGAATCCGATCGAGCAGGAAGGAACGTATCCGCTGCCCGAGGCTCAGCTCGATCGGTTCATGCTCTCCATCCAGATCGGCTATCCCTCTCGTGAGGAAGAGCGCCGGATCGTTCACGCGACGACTCAGCCCGTGCACGAGCAGGTCAAGCCAATTCTTACCGGTCGCGACCTGGTGGCGATCCAGCAACTGGTGCGCGAGGTTCCGGCCAGCGATCACATGGTGGACTACGCCGTCGACCTCGTGCGTGCCACACGCCCCAGGGAGCCTGGGGCGCCAGGGTTCATCGCGAACTGGCTTGCCTGGGGCGCAGGCCCCCGCGCCGCCCAGTATATCGTCCTGGCCGCCAAGGCACGGGCGATCCTCCACGGCCGTCTTGCTGTGAGCGCCGGCGACATCCGAGCCGTGGCTCGTCCCGTGCTTCGACACCGGATTTTCACCAACTTCAACGCTGACGCCGAGGGCGTGGACGCCAATCAGGTCATCGACAAACTCCTTCAGACCGTCCCGGAACCCTCGTACGGAGAATCCGGGGCATCGGCCGATCCAACGGCCAGGGCTGCGTCCTCGGGACGGCACCGGTAAGGCGGATGGTCAGCCCCCGTACCTCACTCGTGTCAATCCGCCCGTTCCGCGTCGTGTTCAAGGTGCTCGAGGAAACGATGGAGATCGTCCGGCGGAATGGCCGCCACGGACGGCGCGACCGGTGAGGAGTCCGTCGTCGGCCCCACTGGCGGAGTGACCGACGACGGTCCGGCTAAACCCGCCAAAGGAGGTTGAGGCAAGGCCGCCCTCATTCCTCGATTGGCCAGGAAGACCTCGAAAACCAGGCCGATCAGCACGGCAGACAGGAACCAATCCCAGAGGCTCGTCCCCTCGTTCAATCGCTGGATGACGCCCGGTAGTTCGGCCGGATTCTCGCAGTAGATCAACGGAGACCGCCCGAAGCGAGCCTCTAGCTCCTGCCGTGAGATCGTGGCCGGATCCACCTCGGCCGGGTCGAGATTGACGGCAAATCCGAGCGCCCTGGCCGGGTTTCGGTTGACCAGCCTAACCAGGTAAACACCCGCCTCGTGAGTATCTGTGTAGCGGAAAGTCCTGGCGGCCGGGTCGGACTCGCGGAGACGCAACTCCTCGCCAGAGGGGCGAACCACATCAATCTCCACGGCCTCTTTCGATTTCCGAGCGGCGTCTACCTCCTTCCCCATCCCGATCGGTATCGCCATCGGAGCACCCGCCAACCCAAACGTCCGTTCAGCCTCGGCGCCCGCCAGATGAAAAACCAGTCGGGTGATCAACGGAAGAAAAATGGGCTTGATCGGTAGATTCGTCCACTCGACGTGGACACTCGTCCCCAGTAAGAGGACCCAGCCAGATCCAACGGGACGCTCAACGAGAAGCGGCTGGCCATCGTCCAGCCCGGCCAGTACTCGCCCCCCCTCCTGTGTGCCCCATCGTATGACGAAGTGCTTGTAAACAAGTATTGATTGATAGATGGAAGCTGGTTCGGTCAGAGGACCCAGCGCCGGGTTGTTCTTGTCGAGGAAGCCGACGTGCCAGCTCTCGACGCCTCCAGGTAGCGGTTGGCGGAGTTCGTCGAGCATGGCCGGCAGCAGGTCGCGTCGAGTGACGGCGTTCATGGCGTTGTAGGCCGCCGGCTGAACGTTCCGACCGCAGATCCAGACGAGATGTCCCCCGTTTCGGACGTACTCACAGAGTCTGTCGGCCTCGAATGGCGTCAGGGCCGGCAGGTTGACGCAGAAAATCACGGCGTGGCTCGAAAGGTCGCCGGCGCCGATCGATTCCGGGGTCAATATCGTGACCCGAAAGGCGCCGACGGTCGAGCCGGCTGGCGCGAGTGCGCGTTCGAGGTAATAGGCATCATCTGCCTGGGGAACCTCGTCGCGGCGGGGCTTCACGATCGCGACGGGGATTTGCTGATCGAGGGTCGCGGCGAAATAGAGCCGATTGTCGAGGGGCGAGCCGTCGTCCTCGGCCAGCCGGACTTCCCCACGATGGACTCCCGCATTTTCAAGGGTGAACGAGAAGTCGTGCCGGACTGTCCCGCCGGGTGGCAGGTGAAGCGTCGGGCTAACCGCGGTCCTCGTTCCATCGACGAACAGCATCAGGTGCTTTTGCTGAGGGACGGTCGCTTCATTGACAATCTCAACATGAGTCTGAAAGAGTGCGCCGGCCACGGATGCCGGGCTCTCCATCGCGATCGACCGCAGGGCGACGTTGGGGACCGGGTCACCCGAGAGATCGACAAGGATCACCGGAGGCTGGAGGGCGCCTCCGGATTCCTGGGCATCGGCTCCGGATTCCGTCGGCTTGAGACCCTCCCAGGATAGGGCCTGATTGTCGGTAAATATATAGATTTCCTTGATGGGAGCCTCGGCTCGGGCGAGGAGGGCGCGAGCCTTCCGAATCATGACGGCAAGGTCGGCGCGTTCGTAGCTGATCCGGCACTGGTCGAGCGCCTGGCGGACCGCCTCCCGACCCCGAAGTAACCGGCCGAGTTCGGGAGCCGGCGGGCCACCGGTCGGAAGCAGGGCCACGAGATCGCCCTCACGCAGCCGGTCGAGGACCATGCCCGCGCCTTCGCGGGCGGCCTCGAACCGGGCGCGACCCTCGCTGGTGAGGGCCATGCTCGCCGAATTGTCCAGCACGATCGCCACCGCCGAGGCACGACCACCCCCCCAGAGCGCCGCCAGGCCCGTGAGAGCGGGGCCTGCCAGGCCCACCGCGATCAAAAGCAGGACAGCCACCCGGACGATCAACAGCGAGAGATCCTCCACGTACTTCCGCCGCCGTGTCCGTTCCACGCTGATTCGGAGGAGCCGCAATGTGCTGAAACGCATCTCCTGGGCCTTCCGGCGGTGGATCAGGTGAAAGACCACCGGAATCAATCCGGCCAGGGCGGCCAGCAGGAAAAGAGGGGCTGCAAAACTCATGACTTCATCCGTTTCTCCAGGCAGTGTGCCAGCAGGTGGTCCAGAGGCTGGGACGTATCCGCCAGGAAGTAATCGAATCGGCAGTCCGCGCAGATCCGGCGGTTCCGGTCGAGGAATTCCTCGATCCGCCGACAGTAATCGTCGCGGACGTAGGCCGGATCGACCAGAAGCCGTTCGCCGGTCTCCGGATCGACAAACTCGGTCGGCTCGCGAAACGGGAAGACGATCTCGGCCCGGTCCAGAACGTGGAAGACGATCACCTCATGGCGATTGGCCCGGAAGTGGTGGAGTGCGCGGTCCACCGCTTCCGAATCCTCGTAAAGATCGCTGATGAGGACGACCAGGCATCGACGTTTAAACCGTTCGGCGAGTCGGTGAAGGATCGGGCCCAGGTTGGTCCCTCGGCCGGGCCGGACGGCCTCCAAAAGCTTCATCATCTCGTCGAAGTGGCGGGGCGAGCCGCGCGGCGGCATGTCGAGCCGGATCTCGGTATCAAAGGCCGTCAGCCCCACGACGTCCTGCTGCCGCATCATGAAATAGGCCAGCACCGCCGTCAGCCGGGAAGCATACTCCAGCTTGGTCATCGTCGGAGGTCGGCCGTACGACATCGAGCCGCTCAGGTCCAGCAGGATCTGGGCTTGCAGATTTGTCTCTTCCTCGTACTGTTTGATATAAAGGCGATCGGTGCGGCCCAGGGCACGCCAGTCGAGCTGGCGGAGATTGTCGCCGGTGTTGTACTTCCGGTGCTCGGCGAACTCGATGCTAAATCCCTTGTAAGGGCTGCGGTGCAGACCGGTGATGAATCCTTCGACCACGCTCCGAGCGACCAGCGAGAGATTCTTCACCCGGCCCAGGGTCGCGGGGTCCAGCAAGCGATATCCGCGCTCGTGACTCATCGGAGTTGCAGCCTCCTGCGCAGGGCCCATTCGGTGGTCAGCAGACCGACAAAGAGAATCCAGAAGAGCCGGGGATCGTAGAGCGGTTGCTCCAGCGAGACATGCCGGCGTTGCTCCTTGCGGTCGAGTTCCGCGATCAGATCGTCGGCGGAGTGGAGGTGCCGGTATCGCCCGCCGGTTGCGTTGGCGATCCGGGTCAGCATTCCGTCGTCCAGGTCGAGCCGGTCGAATTCGAGGTTGGGCTTGCCGACCTCAGCGGTCGTCGGATCGGAGTGAAGGAGGGCCTCTTTGAGTCGCGCGCTGACCCGGATCTCATAGATGCCTGGGCGTCCTGATTCCAGGGTCCCCTCGTAATGGCCCGCCGATCCGGCGATCGCGGAAAGAGCGAGGGTCTCACTGGTGCCCTGCGGAGTCTGGATCCGGGCCTCTACCGTCGCCTGATCGGTCCCCTCGCCGTCAGGGTCGCGAACCGCGGCGACGACGGTGATCGGTTCGTCGGGCTCGTAATATCCCTTGTCGGTCCGGACGACGATACCACCCTCGACCTTCATGGCGTCGGTGCGGTTCGCCAGCCATCGGATCATCTGGCCCCAGAAGCGGAGGAACGGGGATTCCTGGTCGAGAGCGTGTGGGACCTGTTGCCAGTTGCGGGTGGTATCACCGGTGAAGACGGCCGTGCGCCCCTTGCCCGCCGGGCCGACGGCCAGCACAGGCATCGACCCGCCCTTCTCGGGATGTACCGCCAGAACCTGGGCTCCTGGCCGGGCGCCCTGCACGCGTACGCAACCGTCGAGCGGGGGCAAGCCAACCATCTGGGGGGGAGTCGTCGGGGACGGGAAGAACTTGTCGATGTTGGCGAAGATCGGATGACCCCGGCCCTCGGCGGTGAGCACGGGCAGAAACGGATCGGTCATCTGCCCGGCATCACGCCCTCCCATCACGACCGGCAGGACACCCTGCAACGCGGTCGCGCCGTAACCCCCAGGCCCCAGGCTGTGATAACCACCGATGGCGAGCAATCCAGCGCCCTCACGTACTCGCTTGATCATCAGATCCATCGCCTGAGACTTCCAGTAGGTGCTGTCCAGGTCACCCAGGAGGATCACGTCGAATTTCTCGAGCGTCGCCGCATCGGTGGGCAGACCGGTTAGCTGTAGCCCGGAGATGTTGGTTCGCTGCACGAAAAGGTTGGGTCGAGACTGGACAAGCGAGCAGAATTCGAGGTCGGGATCCTTGGAGAAAAACCGCTGAACCAGGGCGCCGTATTCCGCCCGGAGGGTCCCTTCCAGGTAAAGAACCCGTATCTTGCTTTCCACGACCTGAACCACGGCCGATCGCTCGTTGTTGCGGGGAATCCGCTCGTCGGGAACCGGGGGAACGCGAACGGTATACGTGTGCCGTCCCTTGACTGTCGGCACGAACTGAAACGAAACTTCCTGGGGCGCTGCGCCGTCGCGGAGAACCACCTCGGCCTGGTCCACGATCTTTCCGTCCTGTTCGAGCAAGGTTTTGACCACCTCGCCAGCCAGGCCGATCTGACCGAGATGGGCCGTGATTCGAGCGCGATTATTCACGGGTAATCGCTCGGGACACTCCAGGTCGGCCAGGCGCACATCGCGATAAGAAGGACTGTTTTTCAGGCTGTTACCCACCCCAACCGTCTGAACGACGAGGCCGAGCTTGCGGGCCAGGGCGACCGGGTCGCCGGCAGCGGTCTGAATTCCGTCCGAGAAGAGCACAACCGCCGCGATCTCGCTCCGGGGAGCCACCCGCGCGGCCGCGGTCAGGGCACGGGTCAACGATGTCGACTCGCCGGTCGGCTTCAACGCCGCCAGGGCGCCCGGCTGTTCGAGGACGGCGGCCTGGTCGGAGAACGGGAGCACGCGCAGGTCGAAATCGCGCCCCAACCGCGCCGACCAGTCGAGGACCCGGGTCCTTGCCTGGTCGAACCGGCTCGTTCCAGTCGCGTCGTCGGCCACCGACATCGATGCGGAGTTGTCGATCGCCAGGACGAGCACCCTGCGCCGGAGTTCGTCGCGCTCCAGGCTCAGGACAGGCCGGAAGAGGAGCAGGACCACCAGGAGGATGGCGGCGACCCGAAGGCCCAGCAGGAGCCGCCACCGCGTCGGTAGTACCTGCCCGAGGATGTGTCGATAGAACACCCGGGCCAGGCCGACCGCGACCACGGCGACCACCACCATCGTCAGCAGACTGTGTCCCTGTTCGAGCGTGAGATGGACCACGGCGTCCTCTGGGTCAAACCCCGGCGGCCCTCGGCGGATCAACGTCCTGGCCGTTTCCGATGATCGTCCCCACCGGTAAGGATCTCAGATCGCCCTCGCCTCGTCAAATCGGGAGCACTGAGACTCATCGTTTCCGTTCTCATTTCGGGTGGCTCTTCCGAGCGGAAGACGGTTTCGCGCCGGACGATCGCCCGGTCTTCTCGGCCTCGAGTCGCTTCCCCTCTTCGAGAGCCTTTTCACCAAGGTGGATCGATCGGACATACACCATCGCCTTGAGAGTGGTTCCCGGTTCCCCCTTGTCTCGCTTGTGGAGCAAGTAACGGACCGGGTCTCGTTCGGGATTTTCCTGCACGTAGACAATCGCCGAAAGCGGGCCGCGAATCGTCTGACCGTTGCGCAGGGTGATCTGATGGCTGTATTCGCGAACCGGGTAAGTGCGGCCGGTCAGCACCTTTTCATCACTGGCATTTTCCCGGAACCGCCATTCCGGTTCGTCCCACTCCTTCAGAACCATACAATCGATCCGCTGGATCACATTCCAGGTGATCTCACGATGCCTCTGCCGCGCCTCGTCAAAAATCTTGAGACGGGCCTCGTGTGTCAGGAAGAGCTCTCCGGTCCGAACACGACCATCGGAAAGCCCGAGGTATCCGGGCTGAGCGTCCTCGCGCGGGCGAGGCGTCTCGTCGCGAGAGTGGAAGGGATTGAGAGCCGGCGGCTCCTGACCTCCTGCGCCCTGCGAGAAGGAGAGGAAGACCGTCGTCGCGGTCAGGAACCAGGCCAGGGGCTTGCCAGAGTAGCCAGGCATCGTCGTCCCTCTCAATCCTGGGCGGCTGGTGTTGAGAAATGGGCGGGAGCACAAGGTCGAAGCGCCGGCGGGAAGATCGCCGCGGGCCGGATTACCGGACAAAGCGTTCCTGGAGACGCCTCCCTCTATTCAGTATAAAGGATAGTGGGTAGAGTAAAGTCTATTCGGGTCGTGCCCGTATCAGCCGGGTCGGATTCGCGCCAGGTAGGCGCGATGGTCCAGAGCTTCGAGTCGAAGACGATTTCGAGCGAAGGCGCACGTACTTCGAAGGACATGACGATGGCGGCGGCATGGCACTCGTTCCGAGGTGCACAGTCGCGGCGGGAATTTGTTCGGCAGGCGAGCCTGGCCTACTGGTCCGCCGCCGGCGCCGTGGGCTCGGGCCTGTTCGTTCCCTCACCGGGGATGGGCCAGGAAGGGTCGGGTCCGGTCGATTGCGGTCCGCCGCCTCGGGCGCGTCCGCAGAGCCGAACCGGCGGCGAGTCGTTCCCTCCACTTCCCCTGCCCGCGACTCCCTTGCGTCGGACGGAAAAGAAACGTCCCCCCGCTCCGCCCTCCCTCATCGGAAAAATGGCCCTGGGGCCGATCCGATACGTCCGTCGGGGCGACTCTCGGGTTCAATACCGAGACTGGATGACCGACCCATCCGACCTCGATAGCCTGCTCTCCTGGACCAACCAGAAGCTGGGCATCCACTACGGCAAGGCCGAGGCCGACTTCGAGCACTTCTCCTTCGACCCCCGCGAACTACCCGCCCTGCTCTTCGCCGGACACAATTCCTTCGCGATCAGCGAGGACATCCGCTCGCGCCTGGCTCGCTACATCCTCGACGGAGGCATGATCATCGGCGATGCCTGTTGCGGTTGGAAGGACTTCGACACGTCGTTCCGAGCCGCGATGGCGGCGATCCTCCCCGATCGTCCCCTGCGCAAGCTCACCCCAGACGATCCCGTCTTCTCTTCCTATTACAAGCTGGGCGCATTTCGCTACCAGAAGGCCGATGGCTCTCAATACGAGGGCGAGCCCTGCCTGGAAGGCATCAACATCGGATGCCGGACTGCCGTCGTCTACTCGCCGGCCGACCTGACCTGCGGATGGGACGGACATGACCACCCCCGCGGTCTCCGGGTCGTCATCGACCAGGCCCGGCAGATCGGCGCTAACTACGTGACCTATCTTCTGGGAAGCTATCAGCTCGGCCGGTTCCTCAGCAGCACCAAGGTCTATCACGAGGCCGATGCTCCCAGTCGCGACGACTTTGTCTTCGCCCAGGTCGTGCACGACGGCGACTGGGACCCGGATCCCTCGGCCGTCCACAATCTTTTGAAGCATGTGCGCGAAAACTCGACTTTGACCATCAAGTTCAAAAAGGTCAGTGTCCGCCCAGCCGACCCGAAGGCCATGGGCTATCCCCTGCTCTACATGACCGGTCACCACGATTTCCGGTGGACCGAGGCGGATATCGCCGGGCTCCGACATTATTTCGGGGCGGGCGGTATGATGCTCGCCGACGCCTGCTGC
>DAHZZC010000445.1 GCA_027435495.1 Planctomycetales bacterium | reverse complement strand
CTGTACCTGGGCGGCTGGAGACATCAATGCTCCCCCCAATGGAAAGGACGATGTGTTTGACGATGGAAAGGCCGAGGCCGGTTCCGCCTAGCTCGCGGCTCCGAGCCTTGTCGACCCGGTAGAATCGTTCGAAGATTCGAGGAAGATCTTCGCGGGGGATTCCGATCCCGGTGTCCGTGACCTCGATGATGACCTCATCGGACTCGAGGGTGCAGCGGACGTGAACGGATCCTTGCTCGTGCGTGTACTTGATTGCGTTGTCGATCAGGTTATCGGCGACCTGTCGGATGGCTTCCTCGTCGGCGACGACGAGCGTACCTTCGGGTAGGCCGGAAACGTCGAAGGAAAGCTGGAGGTTTTTGGCCGAGGCGCGGTCGCGGTGAGATTCGATGCAGGATTCGAGGACGGGAGACAGATCGATCGGCTGGTGATCGAAGACACCCTGTCCGCTTTCGAGTCGGGCCAGGCTGAGGAGGTCGAGGATCAACTGGTTGAGTCGCTCGGCCTGTTCGTCAATCCGTTCGAGGAATCGGACGTTGACGGAATCGTCATGGAGGGCCCAGTCGAGCAGGGTTTCGGTGTACGCCTTGATGGAGGCCAGGGGCGTTTTCAGCTCGTGCGAGGCGTTGGCGACGAAGTCCTGGCGCATCCGTTCGAGGCGTCGGAGATCGGTCACGTCGTGGAAGACGAGGACGGCGCCTGAGGGGGGATGGCCTGGGAGCGGAGTGCCTCGGACGGCCAGGTGGCGCTCGGAGGATGGACCCGGGCCGCGGATCGAGCTGTCGCGGCCGGTCATCTGAAGTTCGGATCGATACGATTGCGACCCGCGGAGGCGAAGGGTCGCCTCGACGGCCTCCTGAACGCGGGGGCTTCGGATCAGCTCGGGGACCATTCGCCCGACCGATGAGGGATACAGACCGAAAAGGCGATGCGCGCCGGCGTTGGCAAAGAGGAGCCGGTGGCGAGCATCGACCGCGATCACGGCCTCGGCCATCGCTTCGAGGACGACGAGAAGTTGCTGGCGGTCACGCTCGAGCAGGCTGATCCGGGCCTCGATCTCGGTCGCGGCGGCGTTGTAGGTCTCGATCAGGCGGCCGATGGGACCGCTGGATCCGCCGCGAACGAAGTGAGCCCTCGCGTTCCGCCGGAGTTCTTCAAGACCGCGCCTGAGGTCGCTGGCGGCGCGCGCGCATCGCCAGCCGATCAGGCCGATGATCGCGGTGAGAACGACCGCCGCACCAAGGATGATAAACCCCATGAGAACGGCCCAGCCGCCTGTCGAAGCCTGTTCCCGTCCCGAAGCCCGCCGGGACGCGGCCCGATCGATGGCAACAGTATCGGCGGACGGCCAGACCGGGTCAATTGTGCGGTGGGACGGTCAATCGGCCGATGACACTCTCTTTTCGCCTGGCTTCGAGTCGGAATCCGCCAGATCGGGATGGCATCGCTTGCACGGTTTCAGGCCCTTCTCCTGGGCCTGCTTCAACGAAAGTAGCCGAATGAGATTCCCCGGGCTGATGGACCTTGCGGAGGGACACCGAGCAAGATGGTAGGTGTCCTTCTCGGCTGCATAGAGCAATTGCCTGGGATTCATGCTCTTGAGATCGAGACTGGCGGTGTCCTGCTGGACGGGCACCGAGGTTTCCCGGGGTGCCACGGTGGTTATGGGCGACGGCAGATGGCCGGCAACCTCGGCCACCTCGCCCCGGAAGGCCAGCCGAGGGATGGAGATCGCCGAGAGGGCCATGCCCACCAGCAAGACCATGGTCGTGGCGCCGATGGCGAATCGGAGGCCCCGGGATCGCCGGCTCGCCTGCCAGGCGTCGATGTCCTCCATCAGGGCGCGGGCGGTCGGGTATCGGTCGGCCGGACGAGGCGACATCGCCCGGGCGCAGATCGCGGCGAGGCGGGAAGGAGTCCCTCGGCTGACGGTCCGGATGTCGGGCAGCGATTTCAAGAGCCGGGACGGAGCGCTCTCGGAAGGAGTTACGGCGTCGAGCTCGTGCGGGCGCCGTCCGCAGAGCAATTCGAAGAAGAGGACGCCGAGGCTGTAGACGTCGCTCCGCTCGTCGGCCTGCCTGCTCATCCCGATGGCCTGCTCGGGGCTCATGTAGGCTGGAGTGCCGACAACGACGCCGTCGCGGGTCAGGTCGGACTCGACGTCGGATCGGCGGGCCAGGCCAAAATCAATCAGTCGGGGCCGGCCCTGGTCGTCGATCATCACGTTCCCGGGTTTGATGTCGCGGTGGACAACTCCCATCGCGTGGGCATGGCCAACGGCATCGGCCAGATCGCGGATGATCCGGGCCGCGGTCGTCGAATCCATCCGCTGCCGATCGCGATACCACCAGAGGGGTCGCCCGCTGACAAGCTGATAGGCCACCCAGCAGCGGCCGTCGTCGACGCCCGCGTCATGGACGGCCACGATGTTCGGATGATCGAGCCGCGCCACGGCTCTCGCCTCGCGGAAGAATCGCTCCATGATGCGATCGCTTGGGTCGGGCTGCTTCAGGACCTTCAGCGCCACGTCGCGGTCGAGCCGGGGATCGTAGGCCAGGAAGACCTGGCCGAATCCGCCGTCGCCCAGCCGCTCGCGGAGCTGGAACCGCCCAAGCGATCCCAGCGTACCCCGACTCCAGGCCTTGGCCCAGTCGATCGTCTCGGGTGTCTGATCGCCCCGCGATTCCTTCGACGGCGCAGGGATATGCGTTTCGTCCTCGCTTGGGACGCCCACACCTGATCGGCTATCGATCGACTGTCCGCAGAACGGGCATGCGGCCTGCACGACCACCGGCCCAGTCTGGTCG
>DAHZZC010000444.1 GCA_027435495.1 Planctomycetales bacterium | reverse complement strand
GGGCAGGACATCGGCGTGCAGGCCCTCGCCGCTGAAGAACACCTGCGAGGCGGTCTCAAATCCGCGTCGGGCCTGCCGCGCGACGACCGTGACCTCGCTCGTGGTTCCCCGACGGACCGCGCCCGGGACGAGGAAGGTGATCTCCGGGTTGGGCGTCTCGGCGAGAGCCTGGCCCGCGAACAGAAGGACGACCGGGACGATCCGAAGCGAAGGCAAGCGCATGGGGTGGACCTCGTTCCGACGCAACGCGCCATGACGGGCGGCGCGACCTCAGTCACAGGTTCGCTGAGACAGCCCGATCGAACCGGGAGGGCAAGGCTCCCGCCGAAACGGTGTGCTCGCCTCGGACGAAGCCTCGCCCTCAAAAAAATCCGAATGCTTTCACATCAATGGTTAAACTGAAATTCTCGCGTATTGAGGAGGGTCCAGAGCATATCTTCGAGCCCCTCCTTCCGGGTGGGCGCGGCGTTGACGTCGGCGACCGCCTCTCGGCTCTCGTCGGGCGTCGGCAGGCGTGAGAGGGTACAGAGGAAAAGTTCCTCGACGGCCTTTTCCGGCGTGGTTTTGGCGGCGACCAGCCGGGCGACCCTCCCCTTCGAATCCGAGACCTTGCGGTTGAGCAGGCCGCCACTGATCATCAGCAGGGCCTGAGTCATGGTCGGGGCATCGCTTCGCTCGCACTCGCACGGGACAGCCCGCCGGGGACGACCGAACGTATCGAGGAACTCCGAATCGTAACCGGAATCGGGGAGGTCGATCGCCCGGTAGCCCGAGGGCAGTCCCTTGAACTTCTCCTGGGTTCCGCAGGCGAGGTCGACGGCGTCGAGCAGCGCCTCGGCACCGATCCGGGTCGGGGCAAAGTGGGTCACATAGCGATTCTCGGCGTCGGCCCGGCTCTCGGGCCTCGCGACGGCGCCAAGCTGGTAGACCCTCGAACGCATGATTGTCCGCAAGAGATGCTTGATATCGTATTTGTGCGCGATCAGGTCGTCGGCCAGGGCGTCGAGCAGTTCGGGATTTGAGGGCGGGTTGGTCGTGCGGAGGTCGTCGATCGGATTCACAAGGCCGCGGCCGAAGTAATAGCCCCAGTACCGATTGACCAGGTTGCGCGCCAGCGCCCGATTCTCGCGGGACGAGATCCAGGCCGCGAGCGCCCGGCGCCGGTCGATTGGGTCGTCCACGGGCGCCCCTCCGACGGGCCTTGGCTTCAACAACTGCCCGGTGCGCGGATGGCTGACCTCGCCCGATTCGCGGACGAAGATCACCGTGTCGCCGCCGGCCAGGCCGAACTCCTGGCTGGTCTTCTTGCCGACCCGGCTGAAAAACGCCTTCATCGCGTAATAGTCGGTCTGCAACAGGCTCTCATAGGGATGGTTATGGCACCGGGCGCACTGGAGCCGAACGCCCAGAAACACCTGCGCTGTGCTCTCGGTCCACTGTTCCGGCGTCCCGATCTTGTAGAAGTTGGCTGGACCGTTCTGGTAGGGGCTCCCGATCGCGGTGATCAGTTCGGAGATCATCACGTCCATCGGCTTGTTA
>DAHZZC010000443.1 GCA_027435495.1 Planctomycetales bacterium | reverse complement strand
CGCCGCCAGCTCCCGGCGGCTGGACCACTGAGAATCGAAACCACCTCGCCCGGATGCACACCACTTCCCTGCGGTCGACCGATTCGGAGGATCTTCCCATCCGTCGAGGCGGCCATCACCTTCCCCTCGTATCGAAGCGTGTAACCCTCGGTCAGGATGATCTCCGGCTCATTACTCCAGGAGATGGTCTCGTCGTCCCGAGACCCGACCCCCTCAACGGTGTTCCCCTCGATCCGGTCGAAGAGGCTCGAACCGGTGAGCACGAGGAACCGCCAGGTCTTCCCGCTCGCTCCTGGCGACGACAATCGATTGCCACGGATCGTCAGATCGTGGGTCCAGTGCCCCGTGATGAAGCCGTGTGAGAAGGTCCCGACTGGTGTCCCTCGATACTCGTTTTCGACGATCCGCCAGGGACCGTGAAAGAACTCGATCGTACCGCCCCGGAACCGATTGCCCACCACTTCTCCAGACCAGGCTCCCACGAGACGGAGCATCCGAGGCACCTCAACCCATCGGCTCGGATCCTCGACCGGCGGCGACTCGATGTCGAGCCGGCGGAACGCGACCTCATGTTTCGGTAGGTCGTAGCCCGGCTCGGTGTTCTCGGTCATCCCGATGATCGCAGGACCATAGGAGACGCTCCAGTCCCACCGAATCGGGCCGGCGAACCGGACGGCGAAACCCTCCAGCCGGGAATTGCCCTGGCGGACCTTGATCACCGTTTTCCACGGGGCCTCGTTCGGCGGTTGAGCAAAAAGGAGCGTGGCGCCGCCATCGGACGTCAGCACCGAGGGCCGATTCAACACCAACGGGCGAGCAAGCCGATACGTTCCCTTCGACAGGACGACCTTACCATGACGATCGAGCAGCCCCTGAAGGTCATCGCCCGGCCGGGCCGTCGCCGTGGTGGAGTCAGGCCCTGGTTCGAGCCGGCTCAGGTCGGACGGCCCGCCAGTGAACTCCCCATGCCAGGTCCGACCATCACTCCCGATCAACCGGACGGAGAACCGCTCTCGGCTGGTCTCGCGATAGGGAGCAAAGAAGAGGTCGGCCGTCCGTCGATCGTCGCGGAACCGGACTTCGAGCGAGCCGGGATCGCCGTCGAGATGGGCCTTCACCTGATCGCTGACGCGGTAGGTCCAGGCCTGGCGAACGGTGTCGGTGACCTCCATCGCAACAAGACGCCCGCCGCCCGGGAGCCCGCCCAGCACCACATGGACATCCCCGGGGTGGTCCCGACGGCCGCCGTCCTGGCCGAGCCATCGAGCTTCGAGCCTGGCCTCCTCGATCTTCGGCACGGGCACGACCGGCATTCGAAGCCGGGGATTGGTGCGTCCGGCAACCACCGAAGTCGCATCAGGCGCGGCGTCCTGATAGGCGATGCTCAACCTCAGGCGTTGGCCCGAGAGATCACGATCGGGCTGGAAGAAAACGTCGCCCTGACGGGGGTCTTTGGGATCCTTGAAGAACTCGGCGTTGTTCAGGCCCTTCGGGTTCATCCCGAACTCCCACCGGGCTCCCGACGAACTCTCGATCCGGATGCCCTTCACGGCATACTTCGGGCTCAGCCGATCGAGATGAATCCGCGCGTCCTGAAAACCGTCCGGCCCAACGGACGGCCCAGGTCCCGCCTCGTCCGAACGCCCCTGCCCAATCCATTGCGCCCGCGCAACAAAGCCCGGCATCCGCAGACTCGTCTCGATCCGTCGCGATCGGAAATCGGCCTCGGCGGTCGAGCCGTCGTCGTATCGAACGAGCATGTGACAGGCCGAGCCGGGCGTCATCTCGATCGCGTCAACGAAGACATCGGCCGTCGTCGCACCGCGCGACCGAACCAGGTGGGCCAGCCAGTTTCCCCCCGGCGGATGATACTGCCAGTGATGACCGCTCGGGATGACAATGTCGATGAAGACAACCTCGCGGCGAGGATCGAGACCACCAACCGCCAGGTGGATATCCTGCACCTCGTTGGGCTCAAATCGCTGGCTCGAGCTCACGAAATCGTGCCCGTCCTGACCCATCCACCGGACCGTCAGCCCGCCGGCGGACCGCCCCGGCTGATAGCCGGCCCGATGCACCGGAATCGGGACTCCACGAGACTCAGCGGGACTTTCCGCGGCGGCTACTGCCCCGCACAGGAATACCATCCAAAGACTTGTTCCCATGACCACCTCCATGGAGAGAGAGGGCGATCCATCGGGAGGGCGCGAGGTCTGGCGCGTCTCCACTTCGGAAGCATATCACAATCGGGGCCGGGAAATGCAGCGGGTTTCCTGGCGAAGCGACTTTCGGGCGGCAGGTACAATGGAGGGGTGCGGCCGGATCATGGCGGAATTGCGGAGCCCCGAGACGATGGCAAGGGATGAGACAGGAAGCCTCTTCGGTGAGTCGGATGTCCCGGAACCGGACGAGACCTGGCCGGATGCACCGCTCGCGGAGCGGATGCGGCCGAGGGATCTGGGCGAGTTTGTCGGTCAGGGGCATCTTGTCGGCGAGGGACGGCTAGTGACCCGACTTTTGTCGGAGCCGGGCCCCCTGCCCTCGCTGATTCTCTGGGGCGGACCAGGGACCGGCAAAACGACGCTCGCCCGGCTGCTCGCCCAGCGGGCTCGGGCACGGTTCACGCCGGTTTCGGCTGTTGGAGCCGGAATCAAGGAGGTGCGCGAGGCCATCGCCGAGGCGAGAAGACACCGGCGCCGCGGGCGCAGAACGGTCCTTTTTATCGACGAGATCCATCGATTCAACAAGGGGCAGCAGGATGCCCTTCTGCCGGCCGTCGAGGACGGGACCGTTAGCCTGATCGGCGCGACGACCGAGAACCCGTCTTTCGAGGTGAACGCCGCGCTGCTTTCTCGATGCCGGGTGCTGGTCCTGGAGCCGCTCTCGGACGCCGATCTCGCGACGATCCTCCGCCGGGCGGTCACCAACGTCGACCGCGGTCTGGCCGCGCTCCGGCCGGTGATCTCGGACGAGGATCTCGGCCGCCTGGCCCGCGCCTCGGCCGGCGACGCCCGGGTGGCACTCTCGACGCTCGAAGCCGCCGTCTGCGCCGCCGGGCCCGACCCGTCCGGGAATCGCCTCATCACCTGGGAACTTCTCACCGAGTCGCTTGGCCGGGCTCGATTCGCGTACGACCGGCAGGGCGAGGACCATTACAACCTGATCTCCGCGCTCATCAAGTCGATCCGGAATTCCGACGCCAACGCGGCGGTCTACTGGCTGGCGCGGATGATCGAGGGGGGAGTCGACCCGATTTTCCTCGCGCGTCGGCTTTGCATTCTGGCGTCGGAGGACGTCGGCCTGGCGGACCCTCAGGCGATGGTCCAGGCGGCCTCGGCGGCGCAGGTAACGCACCTGATCGGCCTGCCCGAGGCCCTTTATCCACTCACTCAGGCGACGATCTACCTGGCCCGTGCCCCGAAGTCGAACCTGGTGAAGACGGCGTACGTCGCCGCCTCGGCCGACGCCGCCGACTCAGCCCGGGAGCCGGTCCCGCTCCACCTGCGAAACGCGGTCACTCCCTTGATGCGAGGCGTCGGCTATGGCCAGGGTTATCGATACGTCCACAACGACCCTTCGGCCCGCGACGAGATGCCCTGTTTGCCCGATCGCTTCGTCGGGCGCGACTACCTCAACCCATCGTGATCCGACCCATCGTCGAGGCTTCTCATCTCATCATTGAATGGGGGGTTGGCAACTTCGAGGGAGACTCAGCGCAGGCCTTCCTGGCGGACCTCGTCGCCGTCTGGCAGCGGATTATCAACCACGCAATAGCCAGACGCAACAATGCATTGACCGATCCTTTCAGATACCATGCGATTCCCTTCACGTTTATGCCTGGGGAGCCCGATCGCGGCAGTTCCCCACGGAGACACCGAGATCCCATCAGGACGTTCGGCCGCCTTCGGTCCACTGTATCTCGGTGTCTCCGAGGAGGATTCGAGCCGAAAGGCCACCGCTCACGTCTGCACCCACCACGGGAACCGGCCCGCGGCCACTTAACGCCACACCACCGCTTACAACGCCGCCTCCGGCGGTTCGATCGTCAACCAGGTCGAGGACCTCTACAACGGACTC
>DAHZZC010000442.1 GCA_027435495.1 Planctomycetales bacterium | reverse complement strand
CGCTGACGGTCCGGCGGACGCGAGCGAGCGGGAGGTTTTCGGTGAGGACTTCGTAGAGCGAGGGCCCGGAGCGGCCTGGGAGCAAGCCGAGGTGCAGGGTCGCGTGGGCCTGGGGGTCGAGGTCGAGGACCTGTGTTTTATGACCAGCCATCGCCAGCGCGGCGGCGAGGTTCACCGTCGTGGTGGTTTTCCCCACGCCACCCTTTTGATTCAAAACCGCGATCCGTCGCATCGGGGCTCCCTCCCTCCACCGCACAGGCAAGGTCCGCATTCGCTCGCGCCGTCCCTGCAGCTCGCCGGACCGATTCACAAGAGACTATAGCCGCTCGACCCCGGGGCGCGAAGGGGAAGTGATCCCTTTCAGAAACCCCAGGGCCCTTAGATCAAAGCGGAATATGGCCAGCCGCTCAGGCGACCGGCTGAAGAGCCAGGACAAAATGGCCGCGCAAGCTGGCGATTGGACTCTCCAGCACGGCGAGGCCCTTGCCGGTATCACCCGCGAAGTCCTTGACACCACCGGTGATCTGGTAGGTGAAGGCATTCTGCGCCGTCTGGCCGGTCACCGAAACGAAGACCTTGCCGCGACCGGGGAACGTCAGAACGAGCTGGCCACCGCCGCCCGGGACCGCCGAGACCTTGCCGCTGAGCCTGGCATTGCCGATCGGCGTGACCGCACCGTGGCCGTTGAACGCGGCCGATGTTCCGCCGACAACTCGATACGTCCCGGAGACTGTCCCCGAGAGATTCAATATCGACCCAGGCGCCGGTCCGCTGACCAAATGCGAATAATGAGACCTCACTTGATGCCGCAGGGCTGCCCGCTCCTGGGCCAGTTCGTGACGTTGGACCATCTCGATCCGATGCTCCGCCGCCGGGACTTGTGCCAGTTCCTGCGAGGCCGTCATCCCGACGCCTGACAGCAACTCCATCGATTCCAGCGACTCGAACCCGGGACGGTGCTCACTCTTCCGAGGCGTCATGGAGGCTTCCTCTCGGTTCATGGGGAGAGAGTCGTGCGTGAAAACCGTGTCGGCCTGGAGGCATCGGCAATCTGCACGACGGCAGTAGGATGCGGCAACTCCGCCGGTCTGGCCGACTTTTAGGATAACTACTGTCCAGAGGGAAGACAGCGCCTCCTACTGGATTCAGGAGCCGGCCGGGGAATCCGTGCCGTCGTAGTAGAACTCGAACCAGAGTTCAATATTGAGTCCGCCGAGCCGCCGCATCTGCCCGGGTGAGATCGTGGGGCCGCCCTCTCCGGCCTGCGAGAGCCAGAAGCAACTAACGGCGATCCGGGCTCCCTCTTCCTGCAAGGACCGGATCACCGCGGCCTTTCCCTCTATAGCGTCGAGGAGCCAGTCGATATGGCGGCGGGAGTCGCGGGATTCGACCCGTCCCTTCGTGCTGAGACACCAGAGGTCGATCTCGGCGGGCAAGGCGTCGGGGGGAATCGCCCCGCCCTTGCGACGCCGGAACGTCGGCTCGAGCCCGAGGCGGACGGTGATTGCCTCGGGATCGGTCCGGACCGGGTAAATAAGGAGGGTGGCGAACGTCCGCCGGCAGGTCCCGTAATCGTCGTCGTACATTCGATTTAAGAGGCCACTCCGAGGCTCTCGCGAAGGAACGGAAGGTCGATCTCGGGGTAGACCGGAAACGAGGCGAGCATCGCGTCGACTCGGCTGCGAGCCTGGTCGCGGACGGAGTCGTCGAGGGTAAACTTTGACTTTTCGCGGTTGCCCGATTTTGTCGTCCCCGGCTGGATGTTCCCCAGCACCAAGGCGACGATCGAGGCGATCTCCTCCATCTCGGCCGGGCCCATCCCGAGCGTGGTGACGGCCGGCGTGCCGAACCGGAGCCCGCTTGTGTACCAGGGGCCATTCGGATCAAATGGGATTGGGTTGCGGTTCAGCGTAATCCCGCAGCGACGGACGGCCTCCTCGGCCTGTCGGCCGGTAATACCATGCGTCTTCGCGACGTCGACGACCATCAGGTGATTCTCGGTCCCTCCGGTGACGACCGAGAGCCCATTCTTCACAAACGCCTCGGCGAGCGCCCTCGCGTTCTCGACGATCTTCTGGGCGTAGACGGCGAAATCCGGCTTCAGCGCCTCGGTGAACGCAACGGCCTTCGCCGCCATGACGTGCGGAAGCGGGCCGCCGAGGACCAGCGGGCAGCCCCGGTCGACGGCGTCTCTGAACTCGGGCGTCGTTAAAACCAACCCTCCGCGCGGGCCTCGCAGTGTCTTGTGTGTCGTCGTCGTCACGACGTGCGCGAACGGGACGGGGTTGAAGTTCCCCGTCAGCACCTTGCCGGCGACCAACCCAGCAAAATGGGCCATGTCGACCATCAGGACGGCGCCGACCCTGTCGGCGATCTCGCGCATTCGCGCGTAGTCGATGTTCCGCGAATAGGCGCTGAACCCGGCGATCAGGACCAGCGGCTTCACCTTCAGTGCCTGACGCTCGATCACCTCGTAGTCGAGCAGGTACGTCTCGCGATCGACGGTGTAGCCGTAAGACTCAAACATCTTGCCTGACGAGTTGAGCCGATAGCCGTGGGTAAGGTGGCCGCCGGAGGCCAGGTCGAGGCCGAGCAGTCGCTGGTTGCCCAGGGCTGTCCGGACCTCGTTCCACTGATCAGGGGTGAGCTTGTACCAGTCGCCAGCCGCGATCGAGGCGGAATCCTCGGCGCCCAGGATTTTCGCCATCGAGGGCAACTCGACCTTCTGCCGGAGGATCGCCCAAAAGGCGACGAGGTTGGCGTCGGCGCCGCTATGGGGCTGGGCATAAGCATGCGGGGAGCCAAAAAGCTCACAGGCCCGCTGGCCGGCGAGGTCCTCGATGGAGTCGACATTATCGCAGCCGGCATAGAAGCGGTGGTGCGGGATTCCCTCGGCATATTTGTCAGTCAGTAGGTTTGCCATGGCGCACTGAGTCGCCAGTGACGAGTAGTTCTCGCTGGCGATCAATTTGATGTTCGACCGCTGGTCGGCCAGT
>DAHZZC010000441.1 GCA_027435495.1 Planctomycetales bacterium | reverse complement strand
CGGCCGAGACATCATTGTCGTTGAAGATGATCGTAACAGCGTCGGTTGAGGTCGCCGTCGCGGGCGGGATGAGCTGGGTTGCCGGCTTCTTCGGAAGGGCCGAGGTGACCTCGGCCGCAGGTCCGGCCCAGACATCATTGTCGTTGAAGATGATCGCGACGGCGTCGGTCGAGGTCGCTGTCGCAGGCGGGATAATCGAAGCCTCAAGTTTCTTTGGGAGGTCCATGCCGACCTCGACCGACGGGCCGGCCCAGACGTTATTGTCGTTGAAGATCCGCGCCACCATTTCGGTTGGCATCGGTGTTGTGGGCCGGGCCGCCGTTGCGACCGGCCTCTCCGAGAAATTCATGCCGTCGGACATCCGATTCAGCTCGTCGGCGAGGCGGCCGACCGCGCTGTCGAGGGCCGCGATCGGCTCGAACGTAACGGCCCGGGGCCCGGCGCACGCCGTCGCGCCGGAACGGGCCCAGCTCAGGCTCGTCTGCAGGTCCGCCCCATCCGGGAGCGTAAGGCCAAGCCCACCGACCATGCTGACGAGGAGCAGCCGTAAGAACATCGATTCCCCTCCGCACGCCATCGTCATCGTTGCGTCTCGATCCACTCCAGAGGATCTCATCGACAGTTCTGAACCGCGACCTTGTGACGATCCCGGGATCCTTTTCGGTCGCGGGTTCGGTTCTGATCGGCTGGTCAGGATGAAACGGGTAATCCGGCGCGGTTGCGGGAAATCTCGGGACGGCAAAGGGAGATGCGGTCAGGGTTTCATGACGTGTTCCTCGGGTCGGACGCCCTTTTTCGCACCGTTGAAGCCGAAGGGGGTCGGGTGGAATTCGCCGACGATCGCCACGTCGGTGTGGTCGGTGATCCGGTCTTCGAGTCCGACGGCCCAGTAGGCGGCGTTGACGAGCATCCGGCGCGTGCCCTCGGCCTCAAGGTCGGTCGCGGCACCCATCGTCGTATTGAAGACGCGTGCCGACTTTCCCTTCACACCGGTGTAGGTCCGGACCCAGGCGACGGGCATCATCGGATGGTTCTTCGGGCCCTGCAGCGGCGGGTCGGCTGGCTTCATCCCGGTGAGGACCTGACCGAGAACCAGCGGTGTACAGTCGTCTGGAGGATGCGCCTCGTAGACATCGGTCGGGCCCCAGATGTCGCCGTCTTTGATCCCCCGAAGGATCGGGTGGTCCTTCGCGCCGGGGGAGAGGATACCGCGAGTGCTCTGGTGACCGTGGTGACCGTGGTGGTTCACCCAGGTCTCGCCC
>DAHZZC010000440.1 GCA_027435495.1 Planctomycetales bacterium | reverse complement strand
CTGGCCATCCGCCACGGCGCCATCCCTCCGATCCTGAACTGCGACCGGCCCGATCACGAAATCGACGCCGATCTGGTCGTCGGCTCGCCTCGTCCGCTCGACAACCCGCTCTTCCTGACCACCAACCTCACCCCGCTCGGCCAGGCCGCGGCGCTGGTGGTCCGGGGCGAGGGGCCGTCGAGCGGGGCTTGAAAGAGATGACCTTCTGAACAAAGATTCCGTCATTGATCCCGATCGTACCATCCATCAGGATCCCGGCGCGTTGACCCCTGGCGGTTCCGAAGTTGGTCGGAGAGTCGGGCGGGGTCCACGACAGAACAGGTCGGGGCGAATCGAACGGCGGACGCGGGCCGGGACGGTCCGGGGAAGGGGCTCATGCGGCAAGTCGTGGTGACGGGGATGGGAATGGTCACTCCGGTCGGCAACGACCTGGAGTCGACCTGGGCGTCGCTGCTGGAAGGCCGGAGCGGGGTCGGGCCGATCGGGCTCTTTGACGCTCGGACGTTCCCCACCCGGATCGCCGCGGAGGTCCACAACTTTCGCCTCGACGATTACCTGCCCGACGCCTCGCGATGGGCCGAACACTCGCGGAACACCAAGTTCGCGCTGGCCGCCGGCTCGATGGCGGTCAAGGACTCAGGCCTCGATGAGGCCGGCTCGGGCCTCGACCCTCGCCGGTTCGGCGTGTATCTCGGCTCGGGCGAGGGGCAACAGGACTTCCCCCGGTTCGTCCGGCTGGTCCGCCGGTCGGCACACGACGGGCACCATGTCGACACTTCCGAGTTCACCCGGATGGGCATCCAGGAACTGCACCCGATCCGGGAGGCCGAACAGGAGCCCGGCACACCCTCGGCGCACCTGGCGAGCCTCCTCGGCGCCCAGGGCCCGAACGCGAACTGCCTGACCGCCTGCGCCGCTAGCTCGCAGGCCATCGGCGAGGCGTTTGAGCTGATCCGACGCGGGAGCGCCGACGTGATCCTCTCCGGCGGAACGCACAGCATGATTCACCCGTTCGGCGTCACGGGGTTCATTCTCCTGACGGCCCTCTCCACCCGGAACGACGAGCCGACCCGCGCCAGCCGGCCGTTCGACCGTGACCGCGATGGATTCATCCTCGGCGAAGGCGCCGGAATGCTCGTGCTGGAGGAGCTGGAGCACGCCAAAAAACGCGGGGCGCGGATCTACGGCGAGATCGTCGGTTACGGCTCGACAGCCGACGCCTTCCGGATCACCGACAGCCACGACGAGGGCCGAGGTGCCATCGCCTGCCTCAAGGAAGCTCTCGACTGCGCGGGCCTGAATCCCTCGGAGATCGACTACATCAACGCCCACGGCACGAGCACCTCGGTGAACGACTCGATCGAGACCCTCGCGATCAAGCGCGCCTTCGGCGAGGACGCGTACCGGGTCCCGGTCTCAAGCACCAAGAGCATGATGGGCCACCTGATCGCCGCCGCGGGGAGCGTCGAGGCGATCGTCTGCCTGCTGGCCATCCGGGACGGCGTCCTCCCGCCGACGATTAACCTCGATAACCCCGACCCGGAGTGCGACCTGGATTACATCCCCCACCAGGCGCGACCGCAGGAGATCGACGTGGCTCTCTCCAATAGTTTCGGGTTCGGGGGGCAGAACATCACGCTCATCCTCAGACGCTACCGGGGCTGAACCAGCACCCAATCGGTGAGAGCCGGAGATCCCCACGCCGAGAGGTCGCGCTCGGCAAACCGCCGCCCCGCCGAGGGCCGCCAATCGGGCGGACCCGGTCGTCGGATGCGGCTCGCGACCGGGAGTCCATCCGTGACCGGCCTACTCGCTTCGCATCCTTCCCTCACCCTCGGCCTGCTGGTACCAGCGACGTCGCTCGTCGTCTCCCTGGTCTACCTGCGGATCAAATACGCGCCGATCATCGGCCAGAAATTTGAGGAATCGCCGCTGTTCCTCCCGCTCCGGGTCACCGCCGAGGAGCAGGGCGAATCCGTGACGTTCACCGCCCGCGACGGAATCGCCCTGGCCGGATCGTACTTCCGCGCCCGGACCCCCACCCGCGCCGGCGTCCTCGTGTACTGCCATGAGTTCCTCAGCGATCGGTGGAGCTATCTCCCCTACATCGACCACATGCGCGACCTGGGTTTCGACGTCTTCACCTTCGACTTCCGAAACCACGGAGCGAGCGGTGTCGAGCCCGGCTACCAGCCGATGCACTGGGCCTCCGACCGCGAGGTGGGCGACCTCCGCGCCGCTCTGGCCTACCTCCGCAGCCGACCCGACCGCGACCCCGCCGGCTTCGGCCTTTTTGGCGTCAGCCGGGGCGGAACGACGGCACTGCTGGTCACACCGGCCGAGCCCGACGTCTGGGGGATCGTTACCGACGGCGCCTTCCCGACGATCGGGACGATGATGGCGTATATCGATCGCTGGGCCGAGCTGTATATCCCCAACCCGATCATGCGGAACGGCATCCCGCGATGGCTCTATCGCATCCTGGCGCGATCGGGGCGTCGCCGATCCGAGCGCGGACGCGGCTGCCGGTATCCCGACCTGGAAAAAGCGGTCGCCCGGCTGGCGCCTCGCCCCTGGCTCGCGATCCACGGCCAGCGGGACACCTACATCAGCCCCGAGATCGTCGAGGAGCTGATCGCTCACGGCGACGGACCCCGGGAATTGTGGCTCGTCCCCGACGCCAAGCACAACCGATGCCGCGAGCGCGAGCCCGAGGCCTACGCCGGACGACTCCTCGACTTCGTCGATCGATACGCCCCAAGACGCCCGATCACCGAGTCGTCCCGGCCCGAGTTCATGCCCGCAAAGAAGCGTGAGCCCTCGCCCTCGATCGAGGCCCTGCCCGAAGCGGAGGAGTCCGATGCCTTCGAATCCGAGATCCAGCCGCCCAAGATAAAGGTCGCCACGCCGGTCCGGTAGATGCCCATCCCCAAATCCGGCTCGCTCTCCTCGCGATCTCGTGGAAAGGGTCTCTCACCATGATCGAATCCCGCCTGATGCGCCTGCTCGGCGCCCCGGTCGAGATCCGGGCGCGTCGCCTGGCACAGGCTTTCCTCAACCAGACCAGGCGCGCCGGCGACGTCCAGCGCGAGCTGCTCCTCTCGCGGATCGCCCGCCACGCCGATAGCCAGTTCGGCCGCGATCACCACTTCGGCGAGATCCGAACCCCCGCCGACTTCCGCCGCCGGGTCCCGATCGGCGGCTACGACCGCCACGAGCCCTACATCGACCGCGTCCGCCAGGGCGACCTTCGCGCCCTCTTCGGTGAGGGAACCGAGGTCCTCATGTTCGCCCTGACCTCGGGCACCACCAACCGGCCCAAGACCATCCCCGTCACCCGCGAATCGCTCCAGGATTACCGCGAGGGCTGGACCATCTGGGGCATCCTGGCCTTCCAGGCCCACATGGATATCCTTCGCCTCGGCCTCCGACCCATCCTCCAGATCGCAAGCGACTGGCGCGAATCCGCGACCGACTCCGGCATCCCCTGCGGCGCCATCACCGGCCTCACCGCCCACATGCAGAACCCGCTCGTCCGAACCACCTACTGCATGCCGGCGATCGCCTCCCGGATCAAGGACATCGAGTCGAAGTATTACGTCGCGCTCCGGTTCTCCTGCTACCGGAACCTCGGAACCATCATCGCCGCCAACCCGAGCACCATCCTCGCAATGGCCCGCCTCGGCGACCGCGAAAAGCAAACCCTCATCCGCGACCTGCACAACGGGACCATCGACGAGCGCTGGAACCTCCCCGGCGAGGTCCGCAGGGCCCTGCAATTCCGGACCGCGTTCAAGCACCGGATCGCCGCCCGCCGGCTGGAGCAAATCGTCGACCGCACCGGCCGGCTCCTGCCGAAGGACTACTGGCCCAACCTCGAGTTCCTCTCGAACTGGATGGGCGGGACGATGAAGGCCTACCTCCGCGGCTATCCCGAGTTCTTCGGCGAGACCCCGGTACGCGACGTCGGCCTGATCGCCTCCGAGGGGCGGATGACCATCCCGATCGACGACGGCACCCCCGCCGGCCTGCTCGATATCCGCCACCACTACTTCGAGTTCATCCCCGAGGACCAGGCCGACGCCGAGAATCCCGAGACCGTCGAGGCCACCGACCTGGTCGAGGGGCGGAACTATTTCATCCTGCTGACCACCGCCGGCGGGCTCTATCGCTACAACATCTCCGACCTCGTCCGCTGCGTCGGCTTCCACGGAACAACCCCGCTGATCGAGTTCCTCAACAAGGGCGCCCACTATTCGAGCCTGGCCGGCGAAAAGCTCTCGGAGCATCAGGTGATCGCCGCCGTGCAAGCCGCGCAGCGGTCGGCCGGGTGCCTCTTGAAGTCGTACCTGCTTTTGCCGACCTGGGGCGAGCCGCCGTATTACTCGATGCTCGTCGAGGAAGACGACCTGA
Source organism: Planctomycetales bacterium (assembly GCA_027435495.1). Taxonomy (GTDB): domain Bacteria; phylum Planctomycetota; class Planctomycetia; order Isosphaerales; family Isosphaeraceae; genus JAKAUH01. Next base: position 4,299 of record DAHZZC010000440.1, on the reverse strand, counting down.
CTGACGCCGAAGCCGCCGACCGGCTGGCCTCGGCCGTCGAGGAGCAGCTCCGCCGCCAGAACGACGAGTACGAGAACCGGCAGGAGACCCGGCGACTCGGCCCGGTCCGAATCCTCCGCATCCGGCGCGGGTCGTGGGCCGACCTTCAAAAACGCCGGCTCGCGAAGAGCGGCGGGGCCCTCGAACAGTACAAGCAACCCCACCTGATCCCCGACCTCGAACAACTGTCCGCCTTCCAGGCCGCCGGGGGGATAGCATTCTCTGGACAATGGAAAACTTTTCCTTGACAAGATGGGGGGGGGGACAGATAGCTTTCAATTGCATTTTGAGAAGCCCGGATCGGCTCATGTCGGTGCGAAACTGCCCGAGGAGCGACCGAGATGAGGCTCAGGATTTGGCTGTCTAGCGCATCGCTGGTCCTCCTATCCGCCGCGTGTCTCCCTGAGCCCTCCGCCATCGACCAGTTAGGGGCACCGACCCACCCGATCGAGACACGATCCGGCTCTGACCGACTCGGGGCGGACCAAGTCTTTGATTCGGGGCCTATCCTGGCCCGTGGTCAGATTTTTCGCCATGAGTTCACGCTGGCCAATCCGTCGGATCGCCCGCTCCGGCTGCTCAGGGGCTCCAGTTCCACACCATGCTGCTCCGCCGTGGACAGTATGCCGAGATCCATAGCTCCGCATAGCACGGGACGGATCGGCGTTTTCCTGAAGGCCGGCCGCGAATCCGGTCTCAGGGTCGTACGCTTCGCCATCGAGACGGATTCCGTCGAGCGAGCGATTCGGACGATGACGCTTCGGGCGCGGCTCTACTCGGAGTGGGAGAGCGTCCGTACAAAAGATATTCCGGCAAGCCTGACGATCGGCGAACCCGGGAAGGAAGTATGGCGGGTGGTATGCCGCCGCAAGGGAACGGAAGGACTCGAGCCGCCGGATACCATCCAGGTCGCGGATCCCGTCCACGCCCGATTCCTGGGCCCGGTTGTGGAGCGCACCGAGTCGGATGGAGTGATCGAGGCGACGCGTGAGGTCGAGGTTTTCTTGCCGAAGAGTTCGGAACTCGGCAATCATCGGGCCGAGATGGTCTTCCACTGGGCCAACGGGCGCCAGGAGAAGCAACTGATCCATTGGGAGATTCGACCGCTGGTCCATCTTGAGCCGGCGAGTCTTGTGCTGGAGCCGGCGAACGAGGCTATCGAACGAACAATCACGATCACGTCGGACGATCGGCCCATCCGGGTCACTGGCGTTCGCGGCGACATGCTCATTCGGTTCTCCGACGTTCCTCAATTCCCGGCGAAACGCCTTCAAATCTCGATCCGCCTAGCCCCTCCTCGGGGCGATGTGGGCGGGGTGTCGACCATCGCGATCACCACGGATCATCCGCTACAGGGTGTGCTAAGTCTCAGGATATTATTCCTGCCCCCGAAAGCCGGGAGTCGAGGTGCTTCATGAGTCCCCGAGCCATTGGATCGCGTGGATTCACTCTCATCGAGGTCCTGGTCTGCGTGGGGATATTGAGCTTGCTCATGGCCCTGCTGCTCCCCGCGGTGCAGGCATCGCGCGAGGCGGCCCGGCGGATAAAGTGTCAGAACAACCTGCACCAGATCGGGCTTTCCTTGCACTCCTACGTCTCCTCGCACGCGTGCTTTCCGCCGACGATTACCACGTTTCGATTGCCGAATGGATCGTTCTATACCGGCCTCTACTCGCTGCACTCGAGGTTGCTTCCCCAACTCGACCAGCAACCGCTCTACGACGCGATCAATTTTCAGACGGGCACCTGGCCCATCGATACCTTCCTGGTGCCGCCCTCCAATGTTGAACTCGAGATGAACTCGGTCAACGCAACGATCTACCACACCGGGTTCAACTCCTTCCTCTGCCCGTCGGACAGGGGGCCGTTCTCGGACACGGGGAACAACTACAGGGGCGACACTGGGGTCGGTCCCATGGGGTCGACGTGGGCTGAGACACCGGACAGCGGCAACGGCCTCTTCCCGGAGGGTGGCTTGATCCGACCATCCGGGGTGCCTGACGGATTGAGCCTTACGGTCGCGTTCAGCGAGCGGCTTCGCGGCTCCGGACTCCAGCCCCCTGATGCCGAGCGAGACATGTTCCGGCGGTCCGGGGTCGTGTACACCGCGGATCAACTCCTCAAGGCCTGCCGAATAGCGGCCCGCCCGTGGAATACGCCTGGCTTCAGCGAGAGCGGGCGCTGGTGGTTCTGGACGGGCCGGGAGCGGACCTTGTTCAACCAGGCCCAGGTCCCCAACGGCTCCATACCGGACTGCACCTATGGGGGGATGACGCCTATGATCGATATGGCCACCGCGAGATCCAGTCACCCCGGAGGGGTCAACGTCTTGATGGGGGATGGTTCCTGTCGCTTCGTGCTCCAAACGATTTCCCAGCATACCTGGAGGGGTCTCGGCACCCGAAATGGCGGGGAGTTGGTCGATTAACCCCAGGGCAACCACTATCTCGGAGGATCGGATCATGGCCCGCTTCGGTTGGTCTAGCGTCGCCGTTATCGCTACTCTTCTCCCACCCTTGCTGACGCTGATGATAAGCGTCGATGACCACGGGGACTGGGGTAAAGCACCTCTCCTCGAGGAGCATGAGCTCATCGCCATTCGAGGCAGTTTACCGGATTACTCACCTTACAACGCCAGCTTCGTTTGTTGTCCCCAGTCAATCGGCGGAGTGCAGAATGCTACGTGTGTTTGCGGCGCTGGAAATAACCCTCCTTGTTACGACTGTTACGGAGTGGAGCCCATGTCCGGCCTTTTCTCTCAAGGGGCGCCTCCCACGATCCAGCCCAATGGCGGAACGGATGGGAGCTGCTCGTCCTTTATATTGGAGAAGGGGCTCTGCGTGAACGGAGTCTGCAACTCGAACCCGGTCGGCGGCAATTGTTCGGGATCATTCGCATACTTTGTCTTCCAGCCTCAGTGACCAATGTTATTATGCATCAAATTAGCAGATGACGATGCGCCCAGCGAGGCCGATTTGTGAGAATCTTTCTTGATTCGCGCCCGGCCCTCACCTTGTTGTTGATCCCCAGCGTTTCGATTGGTGGATCGGGATGGAGGAATACCGATCATGATCGTTGCCACCCTGACGACCTTGATCTGCACCCTCTCGCCGTCATCCAGGCCGGACGGGAGGGAGCTCATGGAGCTTCTGCGGGGCCTCCATTCACAGATACGAGACTTCGAGTTGGTCTGGGAGGGGCGTTTGGCGTTTGCAGAGACGGCTCCCGACCTGCGAGCGAACGGCCCCAAGAATATCGAGGACGTTTTCCAGGGGAGCTATGCTTTCCGCATGAGCGATGGCGCGGCGTCCTACGATCTCTACCAGAAGCATTTGGACCCGAGTGCGCCCTTCCTTCACTGCGTCTACGCTCAGATCGGGGGCACGATCGCCAGGGAGATATCTTCTTCGGATCGGAATCAGCCGAACTTCGGATCGATCTCCAGGCGACAGGGAGGCGCCGGTGGCTTCCAATTCGTCAATTCAGCAGAGCGATATCTCTACTATGGTTACTGGCGCGGGCTCGGCTACTCCACCGAGAAGGTCGCCTATGACTGCGAGGGATGGGAGGAGATCGACGGCCATCCTGTCCTGCGCATCACGCTCGTCCACAACCCGGGTAGCAAGCCAGCGGAAAGGATACTCTCGCGTCTATGGATGGACTTGGGGCGAGGGGGCCATGTCCTCAAACACGACTTTTATTATGGTTCCGAATTATGGTGGCGCATGCATTCCATCAAATTATCTCTTATGCCATCACAAGGGGGGAGGGAGGTTTGGTTCCCGATCCACGGAGAGTACGATTCCTTTCTGTGGGGGGAAGGTTGTCGGAAGGAGCCGGTTCTCCATGAGACAAGTTACCTCGTCAGGGGGTCGCTGGTCTTCGATCGCGGGCTCGGCGACGAGAGGTTCTCGTTGAGATGGATGGGCCATAGGGCCCAGTCCGATTCCTTCCGGAACGCCGCCGGAGAGTTCAAGAAGGAAGACGGGATGCCGTCGCCACGACCCGTGCGCACAGACCCGGCCGGTGTGGAGGAGGATCTGCAGAGGCGACTCGCCGAAGCGGATCGGCAGGCCGTTCAAATCGGCGCGTCTCCCTCGAGCCGAGGAGTGCTGAGTGTATCGTTCCTCGTCCAGTTAGTCCTCGCCCTCGCGGGGACTGCCGCCCTCCTGGGAGCCGTCGCCATCAGGCGACGACGAACATGAGCATTGCTCTAGTCAAGCGAATGATGATCGTTGCTCTGCTCTCTTCGTCGGCCAC
>DAHZZC010000439.1 GCA_027435495.1 Planctomycetales bacterium | reverse complement strand
GGAGACGGCGGCCGTCCCCGCCGCTCGGCCTACACTCCCGAGATGCTCAGGCGGATGGCTGAGGACGCAGGGCTGGTGCAGGTGCGCGTCTGTGACCGGGCCCAGCGACCGGACGCGGGGCTTTACGGCTTCAAGCTGACCGCCGCCGTCCCCGCTGCCTGAGAGGGCACGCCACCCAAACGGATGGAACGAAAGTGACGACGACCGCTGATCGAACCTCGGGCGGGGACCAGGACGGCTCGTCTCCTGGACTTTCCCAGCACGATCGATCCCCGCGCAAGGAGGGCGAATTCATGTCGCACAACGGTCCTGAGAGCCCCCGACGCCTTGCGGTCTCCGTCGTGATCGTGACCGCTGGCCGGCGGCAATGCCTGCCGAACTGTATCGCGGCGTTGCGGCGCCAGACCTATCGCCCGTTGGAGCTGGTCGTTGTCGTCGGCCCGTCCAACGATGGAACACACGCTTATGCGATGAGCCTCACCGACGCCAAGGTTGCACAGGTGGACCGGCTCAACGTCTCGTTCGCTCGCAACACGGGCGTCCGGATGGCTTCCGGTGACATCATCGCGTTCATCGACGACGATGCGGTCGCCACCCCAACCTGGGTCGAGGAACTGGTCTCGGTCTTCGAGGCCGAAGGGCCGACCTGCGGCGGGGTTGCCGGGCTGATCATCGACGAGAACTCGCCCGGGCGGCCGGTCCAGGCGCTCAACAACACGATTGATGATATCGGCGAGCCGATCGCCGTCCGGGTGACGCCCTCCCACTTCAACGACCCCGAGGGGAACCAGTTCATCTACTTCACCGGTGCCAACATGGCGATGAGCCGCGAGGCGATCCTGGCGGCCGGAGGATACGACGAGAATTACCTGTATCCGTACGAAGACGCCGACCTCTGCGTCGCGATCATCAAGGCGGGTTACCGGCTTTTCCACCACCCCAAGGCCCTGGTGCATCATTTTCCGGCGCCGAGCCACAACCGCCGAAGCCCGTATGACCCGGGTTACTTCGCCTGCACGCGGCACCAGGTGTACTTCGCCCTGAAGTTCTCGCCGAGGACCACTTGGGGCTGCGTGCGGGACATCGCCAGAGCGAAGCGGTACTGGGTTCCGCCGTTCCTGAAGCTGGCGCGCCAGCGATTGATCAGCCATCGCGACGTCGCGCGATTCACCTGGAATGTGGCGCGGGGCTTCGCCAGCGGGTTGAAGGTGGGGATGCGGTTCCGCCGCGAGGGGAGAGTCCCGACGCTCTCGCCAGACCAGCCGCGCCCCGAATTTCGCCCCATGACGATGGACCCGTTGCCGAGGCCGCCCCGGCGCCGCGAGCGGCAGTCGCTCCGCCTGGCGCTGCTCTGCGGCGAGTTCGGCGGCCCATCGATGGGCGGCGTCGGGGTGTACACGGGGCACCTGGCCGAGGCGCTGGCATCGCGGGGACATGACGTGACTGTCTTTCGCTCCCGGATCGGCCCCTGCCTGGTCGAGCCGACGGGATTCCGGATTGTCGACGTTCCGACCGACCCGGACCCGATCCGCGATCGGCACCAGTTCCTCATGGCGCTGCTCCGTCAGGCCGATCGTCGCGAGTTCGACCTGGTCGAGGCGCCACTCTGGAATGGCAACGGGGCGGCCGTGGGTTCGGCCGCCCGGTGGCCGCTGGTCGTTCGACTGGAGACCCCGTTCGCCCTGATCCGTGAACAGGCCGGGATCGAGAACAACTACCATGTCCAGACCCTGATGGCCGCAGAGCAACTCCAGCTCGCGTATGCGACGGGCACCATCGGGATCAGCGAAGCGGTCGTCAAGACGGTCGAGGAGGCGTACCACATCCCCCTGCCCTTCCATGGCCGGCGGCTGGCGATCATTCCACTGGGATTGCCCTCGCTGGACCGGATCCCAATGCGAGCGGTCGAGACCCCGCCTGCCGAGGGAACGAAGTTCCTCTACATCGGGCGGTTCGAGGCGCGCAAAGGGATTCTCGATCTGGCCGGAGCGTTCGCCAGGGTCGCCCGGGAGGATCCCAAGGCGACTCTCTGGTTGGTCGGGGCTGATAACAGTGCCAACGATGGATATGCGGCGCGGACCGGCCGGTCGTACGGACAGACGATCTGCGAGATGTGGGGCCCGGAAATCCTCTCGCGGGTCCGGATCTTCGGACGGCTGGACGAGGGGATGAAGAACTACCTGCTCTCGACCTGCGATGTGCTGGTGGCGCCGTCGATCTACGAGTCGTTCGGGCTGATGTACGTCGAGGCCATGCGTGCCGGCAAGCCCGTGATCGGGACGACGGCCGGGGGAATCCCGGAGGTTGTCGAGAACGGCGGGACCGGCCTGCTCGTGCCGCCGGGCGACATCGAGGCGCTCGCCCTGGCGATGCTCCGGCTCAGCGGCGACGCGGGGCTGAGGCGAGCCTTCTCGCACCAGGGGCTGGAGCGGTTCGAGGAGCGGTTCAGCCTCTACAACTTCGGCCGGCAGACGGAGATTTTCTACCGCGAAGTGCTGGAGGTCTGGCACGGCCGAGTCGGCCAGGCCCCTTCGGCGCCCCCGGCCTCTGCGTCAGTAACCTCCCGCGCCGTCCAGAGGGCGACTCGATTTGTCGCCTGAGGGCCCGATCTCCCCGCGCCCGATCACGGCCTGCACGCCACAGGATGGCGTGCGCCCACGGTTAAAGGAGTCTCGAAGTGGGAAGGACAGAGGGCGACCCGCTGCGGATCGGGATCGAGGTGTTCGGGACCCAGACCGCAAGCCGCCTCCGGGGCATCGGTCGATACAGCCGGGACCTGCTCGCGGCCATGCTCGCTGGCGATCCGGTCAACGAATACATCCTTTACGGCCAGTACGGCCTACCCGACGATCAGGTTCCCCGCGCCCCCAACACCAGGACGCGCCTGCTCCGGCCGGGTCCTGGCGGGCCGACCATGGCCCACGCCATGGAGCGGCTGGTCGAGGACAATCCCGATCATCTCGATATCCTGCTCTTGCTCAATCCGCTGGAGATGGCCCCGGGCTATGACCTGCCGGCGCGGCCCCTCGGCGGGCTGAAAATAGCCGCCGTCGTCTACGACCTGATCCCGCTGCTGTTCCAGGAAGAGTACTTCTCGAGGTGGCCAGGGCCCGAGTTCGTCCGCCGCTATGCTCAGGGCCTGGAGCGGCTGAAGGCGTACGATGCCCTGCTGGCGATCTCGGAGTCCACCCGGCGCGACGTGATCGCGCTGCTCGGGCTCGCCCCGGAGCGAGTCGTGACCATCGGGACGGCGAGTGACGGCCGCTTCTTCGTACCGGATCGATCCGAGCCGATGCCGCCGCCCTCGCGGACCCTCCTCTCCAGGCTCGGAATTGACGGCCCGTATGTCTTCTCCGTCGGCTCAATGGAGTATCGCAAGAACCTCTGGGGGCTGATCGACGCCTTCTCCCGGTTGCCGGCCGAGCTGAGGCGGGACCATCAACTGGTCCTGACCTACAACCTCTCGGGCTCCGAGCGTGAACGGGTCTGGCAGTACGCCCGCGACCGCGAGGTCGAGGAAGCTCTGGTGCTGACCGACCGGCTCGAGGAACCCGCTCTGCGGACCCTCTACCAGCGCTGCGCGGCGTTCGTTTTCCCCTCCTCCTATGAGGGGTTCGGCCTGCCTGTCCTCGAGGCGATGTACTGCGGGGCGCCGGTGATCGCCGGCAACAATTCGTCACAGATCGAGGCCGTTGGCGATGCGGGGCTCCTGTTCGACGTCTCCGATGCCGGCAAGCTGGCCGAGTGCCTGATGCGAGTGCTCAGCGACCCCGACCAGTCGCGGAAGATGGGCGAGCGGGCGGTGGCCCGGGCCCGGCTGTTCCGTTGGGAAGAGTCCGCCGAGAAGACGCTGAACGCCCTCGGCCGAGCCGTGGCCTGTCGGCCCACGCCGCCGCCCCGGCGCACCGGGAGCGGGCGTACGTCCCGGCGCCGGCTGGCGTTCTTCTCGCCCCTACCGCCGCTTAAGTCGACGGTAGCAGACTATTCCGAGCGGCTTCTGGAGGAGCTCGGGCGACGGTACACGATCGACCTGTACCACGACATCGGCTACCTGCCGCACATTGGGCTGAGGTCGGATGAGTATGGCTGCCATGACCACCGGCTCTTCCCGCGAAATTCGAGCGTTCTGGGCTATCACGCCGTCATCTACCAGAATGCGAACTGCCCCTATCAC
>DAHZZC010000438.1 GCA_027435495.1 Planctomycetales bacterium | reverse complement strand
ATGATCGGCGACTGGCTTGGAATCGGCAACGTGGTCGTCATCTCCTCCGAGCAGACACTGCCAAAAGCTTATTTACTGGGGATCAACGAGCCTCGTCGCATAATGGACTATATCTGGCACCACATGCGGCTCGAACAGGCGCAAAAAACCAGCCGGGTGAACCCGGTCTGAGCGGGATCGCGCGGCCGAATCCGCGGGCGAGCCGTTCCTGGAAATCGCGAGAGCGTCTCGCCGAAACCGCCGCGATGCCGGGGCGGGTCGAGAAATTTGGGGCTTGCAATTCCCGGCCCGGAACGGTTCTCTGAAAAGAGATCGGGGCCGGGCCGCGGCCCCTTTGGGTTTCTCTCCCGGGGAAGGTGGGACACGATTATGGCCGAGGGATCGGGCGGCGCGTCGGGATGTCGGGTCGACCTGGCGGGCCGGGTGGCCCTGGTGACGGGTGCCTCTCGCGGGATCGGACGGGCCATCGCGGTCCGGCTCGCCGCGTGCGGGGCATCGGTGGCGGGCGTGGCACGGACGAAAGAGGGCCTGGAAGGCACTCTCTCGGCGATCCGAGAGGCGGGCGGAACGGCCGAGGGCTTCGCCGCCGACGTCGCCTCGCCAGCCGACGTCCAGCGCGTCGTCGAGGAGATCGAGGCGCGATTCCAGCGGATCGATATCCTGGTGAACAATGCCGGTGTCACCCGCGACGGCCTCTTCCTCCGAATGGAAGACAAGGCCTGGGACGAGGTTATCGACACCAATCTGAAGGGGACGTTCCTGTTCTGTCGGGCCATCGGCGCACTCATGATGCGGGCTCGGTTTGGACGGATCGTCAACATCAGTAGCGTCTCCGGACTGATGGGCAACCCGGGACAGGCCAACTATTCGGCGAGCAAGGCCGGAGTGATCGGATTCAGCAAGACGATCGCTCGCGAACTGGCCTCACGCGGGATCACGGTCAACGTGGTCGCGCCCGGGTTCATTACCACCGACATGACCGACGTCCTCCCTGAGAAAGTCAAGACCGAGGTGAAGGAGCGGATCCCGGTCCGTCGACTCGGAACACCTGAGGATATCGCCGACCTGGTCTGCTATCTCTCCGGCCCCGCCGCCAGCTACCTGACCGGCCAGGTGATCGCCGTGGACGGTGGGATGACCGCCTGATCCAGGCCATCCGACCCCAGGAATCGACGGGACGGACGTCCGATGGACAATTCCCTGCGGGAATGCTAAGTTGGGTCGTTCCTTCGGGTGCGGGAGGCTGCGGCGCCACCATCGGACGGCCGCCACACCCGCAGATCGTGCGGGCGGCGAGCCTCATGCTCCCTCGCCTCGATCGGCGATCCGGCCCCTCGTCGTGGGCCGCCCCGGGGATGCGTTAGAACCGGATCGCACCGCGATCCCGACTGCCGGCCGGGCCCTCCGCTCCGGCCCAACGCCCGGGATCCGGTGACGCGATAGATTCCCGAGAATTCTCGCCAGCTACCAGGCCAGGAGGTTCGCCCGTGTCCGTGGAAGAGCGCGTGATCGAAATCGTCAGCGAGCAGATGGGGGTCTCCAAGGACCAGGTCAGCCGGGAGACGTCCTTCGTCAACGACCTCGGCGCCGACTCGCTCGACACCGTGGAACTGGTGATGGAGTTCGAAGAGGAATTCGACATCACCATCCCGGACGAGGAGGCGGAGAAGATCCAGACGGTCGGCCAGGCGATCGATTACATCGAACAGCATTCCCACCCCAAGTGATGTGACCCGCACGCGCGGCACGGGCCGGGCGCCGATCCGGGGCCGGGCCGCGGCGCGCGCCGGCCCTTCGGTATCATCGTTCCCCCTGAAACCTAGAACAGAATCATCATGGGACATCCACGCCGCGTCGTCATCACCGGGATGGGGGTGGTCACGTCGCTGGGCGAAAGCCTCGAGACCTACTGGTCGGCCCTTTGCTCCGGTATGAGCGGGATTGGTCCGCTGACCCTCTTCGACACAACCGAATTCAAGGTGAAATTCGGCGGGCAGGTCCGCAACTGGGACCCAGCCTCGCGGTTCGGGGTGAAAGAGGCGCGACACCTTGACCGGTTCGCTCAGTTCGCACTCGCCGCGGCCATCTCGGCCGTCGAGGATTCCGGGATCGATCTCGCCTCCATGCCGCCCGAAAACTGCGGCGTGATGATCGGCTCGGGGATCGGCGGCCTGAGTGAGTTCGAGTCGCAGCACACGGTGATGATGGAGAAAGGCCCGTCGCGAATCAGCCCGTTCACCATCCCGAAGCTCATCGTCAACGCCGGTAGCGCCCAGGTCTCGATCAAATGGGGCCTTCAGGGCCCCTGCTCCGCCGTCGCGACCGCCTGCGCCTCAGCAGCCAACGCCATTGGCGACGCCCTCAAGCTCATCCAGGCCGGATGGGCCGATGTCATGATCACCGGCGGCAGCGAGGCCGCGATTACCCACATGGGCCTCGGCGGCTTCGCCTCCATGCGGGCGCTCTCCACCCGTAACGACGACCCGACCCACGCCAGCCGGCCATTCGACCGCGACCGCGATGGGTTTGTTCTCTCCGAGGGCGCGGGTATCCTGATCATCGAAGCGGAGGAAATCGCCCTCCGCCGCGGTGCTCGGATCTACGCCGAGCTGATCGGATACGGAATGTCGGCCGATGGCTCGCACATCACCGCCCCTGACGAGCAGGGACGGGGGGCCGCTCGGGCCATGCGGCGATGCCTGGACGATGCCCGCGTCTCACCCGAGGAAGTCGACTACATCAACGCCCACGGCACCAGCACACCACTCGGCGACCTCGCCGAGACGATCGCGATGAAGTCGGTCTTCGGACCCCACGCGTCCAGCCTGAAAATCTCCAGCACGAAGAGCCAGCTTGGCCACCTGCTGGGTGCCTCGGGTGGGGTGGAACTGGTCGCCTCGGCGCTCACGATTCACCACAACGTCCTCCCGCCGACGATGAACCTGGATCATCCCGGCGAGGGATGCGACCTCGACTACATCCCGAACGTGGCCCGCGAGGCCCATGTCGATACGGTCATGTCAAACAGCTTCGGGTTTGGCGGGCACAACGCCAGCCTCCTGATCCGCCGCTATCGGCCTGCGCACTGAGGCGATCCCGATCGGCCGCCAGTTTTCTTACGAAAAGGCACCCGGATCATGGTCCTCGACTGGCGAGAGATAGCGCTCGATCCCGGCTTTCTCCGCGAGCCGGGGTCTGGCGCGTCCCGCCTGGTCGTCTGGCGACCTGTCGAGTCACCCAACGGCTCTCCCCTGTGGGAGCGGATCGCCGGCGCTCCGGGCGAGGTCATCGTCTTGGCCGGGCTCGCCTCGGTTTCGGCCACCCTGCTCCGGGCCCGACAGCGATCTCGGGGATTTGTTGGCAGGCTGATCGGCCGCTTCGACGAGGCAAGAGGAAAGCGCACGCTCGTCCTCCCTGACGGAGAGACCGTCGAGCAGGAAGGGGAGCGCATCACCGACTGCCTGCTGGCCTGCGTCCAGGACCCGGCCGGACAGCTCGACGAGGAACGCGTTCGCTCCCAATGGCCGAACGCCCGAGCCTATCGGCGTCTCGGCTCGGGCCTCTTCCTGGTCGAGGGGTGTCTTCCCAGGGATAGCCAGGCGACCGATCCGGAGTTGCCGCCCGTCGACGGTCATCCCCGGAGACAGGCCGAGCAGGCGCTGATCGAGGCCCGAAACCGGGGCGACCACGCCGTCGAGGCCACGGCCATGGCCGACCTGGGCGTGATTCTGCTCAACGAGGGACGCCCGCGCGACGCCGTCGGCTTGCTCGAGCAGGCCCTCACGATGGCCGGACCACTCGGCGATGCCGCCCGTGCCGGCGACATCGCCTCGAACCTGGCGCTCGCCCTGCTCTACGTCCAGCAGCCCGGCCGGGCACGACCGCTTCTGGAGCAGGAAATGGCGAGAGCCCGGACCGCCGGCGATCTCCCGGCCGAGAAGCTTGTCGCCGAGCGGCTCGGTCTCGTCGCCTCGGCCACCGGCGACCCCCGCGGCGCCCTCAACTGGTTCGAACGGGCCCTGGCGCTGACCCGTCGCGTCGGCGACCGACACCAGGAGGCCAACCTCCTCTGGCTCCAGGCCATTCAGCTCGCGGAACTCAACCAGCGCGACGACGCCATTGCCCGCGGCCAGGAGGCCGTTACTCTGTTCACCACGCTCGGAAAGCCACAGGCCGCCGCCTACGGGGTCTATCTCCAGAAGTATCGGATGGGGCTTTTCGATGGCCCTCCCCTCCCCGCTCCGACGGGCCCAGGCGATTTCCTCGGCGGTTCGCTCGTCGCCGGCGCAATGGCGGCCGTACCCGCCCCTGCCGCCGCACAGGCTCCATCGTCACCGACTCAGGGAACGACCGGACCCGGCTTGCTTCGGATGGCCCTCTCGGCCGCACGCTCCGCCGGACAGTTCGCCGGCTCCGGCTTCAAGACGACCCCGCCCGAACTCCAGCGCCGTCGGATCGAGACCTGCGCCTCGTGCGAGCACCATACGGCCGTCCGTTGCAAGGTTTGTGGTTGTTTCACCGCCGCCAAGTCCCGGCTCCTGCACGAGTCCTGCCCGCTCGGCAAGTGGCCCGGTTGACTCGACTCTCCTGTTAGAATGGTCGACCGCTATCCACAACGACCCATCCTTTTTGTAAGAGATGATATATGAGTTTGCCTGACCTAGTCGGCGACCGCGCTCACTCGGCGACTCTCACCCCGGCGGAAATCCAGCGATACGCACGGCACCTCATCATGCCCGAGGTCGCGATGGACGGCCAGAAGCGGCTGAAGGCCGCGAAGGTCCTCTGCATCGGGACCGGTGGCCTGGGCTCGCCGCTGACCCTCTACCTGGCCGCGGCGGGCGTCGGTACGATCGGCCTGGTGGACTTCGACGTCGTCGACGTCTCAAACCTCCAGCGCCAGATTATCCACTTCACCGGCGACGTCGGCCGTCCCAAGATCGACAGTGCCGAGGAAAAGCTCAAGGCGCTCAACCCCGACCTACAGGTCGTCCGGCACGAGACATCGGTCGACAGCTCGAACGCGCTGGAGATGTTCGCTGGGTACGACGTGATCGTCGACGGCACCGACAACTTCCCGACGCGATACCTGGTGAATGACGCCTGCGTCCTTCTGGGGAAGCCGAACGTTTACGGGTCAATCTTCCGGTTCGACGGCCAGGCGACGGTCTTCTACCCGCCGCACGGCCCCTGCTACCGGTGCCTCTACCCCGAGCCGCCGCCGCCGGGCCTGGTCCCGAACTGTGCCGAGGGAGGCGTGCTGGGCATCCTGCCAGGGCTCATCGGCGTCGTGCAGGCGACCGAGACCGTCAAGCTGATCCTCGGTCAGGGCAACCCGCTGCTCGGCCGGCTGCTGCTCTACGATGCGCTCGACATGAGCTTCCGGGAGATGAAGGTCCGCAAGAACCCGAAGTGCCCGATCTGCGGCCCGAACCCGACGATCCGCGAGCTGATCGACTACCAGGAATTCTGCGGCCTCCGGGGGGCCGAGCCCGAGCCCCCAGCCGCCCCGTCGGCCGACGGCGAGATCACGCCGATCGAACTCAAGGCAAGGATCGACCGGGGCGATCGGCCATTCATCCTTGATGTCCGCAACCCGGAGGAGATCGCCATCTGCCGGATCGCAGGGACAACCGTGATCCCGCTCCCCGAGTTGCCGAATCGTCTCGACGAGCTCGACCGCTCGAAGCCGATGGTCGTGCATTGCCGGAGCGGAGTCCGCTCGGCGAAGGCCATCGAACTGCTCCGATCGGCCGGCTTCACCCATCTGACAAACCTCAAGGGCGGCATCCTCGCCTGGATCAAGGACGTCGACCCAAGCATGCCGGCCTACTGATCCGCCCCGATCAGGCCGGGACGAGCCGAGGGGCCGAGCTGCTGACCTCGCCGAGGAAGGTGGGCACCGAGACACCCACCCCCGGCAGGGAATCCCAGCTCGGCCGGCCTGGTCGCGTCGTCACCATGTAGGCCCAGTGGCCGAGCTGCACCGACGATCCGGGCGCCGTGAACATCTGGTTCTCCATCGTCCACTGTCCGAACTTCCGGCGCATCTGGCCGAATCCCTCGGTGACGGTCGGGCTCCCGCCCTGGCTCGTCGTCGTGAAGGTGAGCAGAACTCGGCCCTCCGGCGTGACCGAGCCGACCATCGAGGTCCCCGATGGGGACGAGGTCCCGATCTGGGTGACGGACTTCCCCCAGAAGTATCCGCTCCGATAGCCGGTGATCTGGAAGACGGTCTGGTCGCTCACGGGCAGGATCGTGTTCGACTGGCTGTAGAAGACGGTGGCGGTCAGGTTCTGCGGCGGGACGTACCAGTACGTGCCGGCGAACCAGGACCATCGATGGACGGTTGGTGCGACCACGTCCCGGATCATCGAGGCCGTCGGATGCCCGAGCTCGGCGGTCGCCGGTGACGCATGCGCCAGACCAATCGAGCTGGGCACGAGGCGGGCCTCCATCGGCTGGATGCCGCCCGGGATGAAGTGATGCCTTCGCCTGCGATGATCCATGATGTCTCGCTCCTGCCGCCGGGTTCGCGAGGCGCATGAGATTGGGGCACCCGGGCGCTCGCAGTCCGGGACGACTATCATCTCAAGCCTAGAACAGGACAGGAGAAAGAGGGGGACAGGCCAGGGCCGATTCCTTTTCACCGTGGACGGGTCCACGGGGACAGGCTCCGGTCGTCCGCGACCGGTGCCTGTCTCTCTTCGCTCGACCGCGAGCACGACCAGCATTGCACCAGCCCACGAAACGGGGACGGGCACCAGCGCTGCGCTCTGGAGCCCGTCCCCGATTCTCGGGCGGTCGGCGAAGGAAACGGCCCTGAGAGGGCAAGGCGGTGGGCTTTACGCCGGGGTGCGGCGTTCGGTCCACCAGGAACTTGCCGGTCTTCAGGGTTGCGTCGTCGTGGGGGTCGCCGGAGGCTCGGCGCCCGGCGGGGTGGCGGCGGCGGCTCCAGTCGGCTCGGGCGTCGGCGATCCGGGCGCGGCCGGGCCGTGGGTCGGGCCGGGGCGGACATCCTCTGCCGGCGCCGACTGGCGGACCGGCGTCTCGTTCGAATCCCGGACCAAATTGATCCGCGCCCACCCCGACGGGTCAAGCGGCGAGACCGACCGGATCGCGAAGCCGGGGAGCTTCAACTGGTCGAGGCTCAGATTGATCGCCTGACGGCGAATCCGACCCCCGAGCGCTGTCATCACGATCGCCGACTGGAACCGCGTCAGCGGCTTGGCCTGGGCCTCGTCGTCGTTGATCGCGAGGACCTCGCCCGTCGTCCCGGGGTTGAACTCCTGGATGTTCCCCTTGATCCGGACCGAGCCCGGCGTCGACTCGTCCACCTGGTACGAGATCGCGACCTCAACCAGCGGGGCCTTGATCCGGAGGACCTTCGCCGGGACACCCAGCATCGCCCCGCCCTGGTCGCGACCCGGCGCGGGGGCGTCGATCTGGAAGTCGCGGATCAGGGCGACCAGGTAACCGCGAGCATCGACGCTGAATTCAGGGGCCTCGGCCGGGCGGGTCACCAGCAGCGCCTGAACGCGTGGATCGTTCGCCTTCTTCGCGGCGTCGACCGCCTTGATGTAGTCGGCGTAGCTCACGTTCTGGGTGATCTTCGCGGCGTCCTTCGGCGAGCCGCCTGGTGGGACGATTTGCGTCTGGATCATCACGTTGCGGATCGATTTCATCTTCTCCTGCTGCCAGATCCCGGCCGCGGCGCTGGTGAGCAGCGAGCCGAGGTGCAGGTCGGCCGTGACGCCGGGCTCGTAGGTCTCGTTGAGCTTCGGCGGTTGGGGCATGTCGGCGCCGACCTGGCTGGGGGCGCCCCGCCACTCGAATCGGCCGCCAACGAAGATCGCGTCGGGTCGCGACTTCATCGAGAGTTGCTTGATCAGGAAATCCTTGACGGCCGCCGTGTCGTCGCCAATCAGGTACTTCGACTTCAGCTCGGCGTTCCGCTGTGACTGCTCGACGCCGATTCGTTCATTGGCCTCCTCGGCGGCTTCTTCCGGAATCTGCTGCTGGAACTTCGGCAGGGCGCCCTCGTACACCTTCTGCTCGATCTTCCCCTCGTTCATCCCGATCAGGGCGGCGATCCCCCGCTTCAGGCCGTTGCTGTCCGTAGGCTGGGCACAGATCGAGGCGTCGATGTTGTGCGTGGAACTCGGCGAGAGCGAGAGCCCCTCGGGTGTAATGATCGCCGTGACGGTCATGTTCGACCAGTCATAGGTCGTCGCGCTGAAGTAATAAAGCTCGGCGGCCTTCTGGCCCTGTGGGTCCTGCGCGATCTGCTGCTGGAAGTCGTGGATCGGCGTGACGCTCACCATCGACTGGCTATTGTAGAAGCCAATTCCGCCCTCGAGCGGGATCAGGCCGAAGCCGGTCTTCGGCCCCGCCGTAACCATCGACGTGTACCCCTTGCGCGTCACCGGTCCGGTCGTGATCAGGTTGGCCTCGAAGACAGGTGCGACCGTGGCGACGTCGGCGGCGATGTCGAGGTTCGGACGGTTGAACAGATCGTTCATCGCCGATTCCAGCTCCCACGAAGGTTCCCAGCGCTGGGGCTGCTCGTGGTTCTGGCGGTCGAGCGACGCGAGCACGGAGTGGAGCCGCTTCAGAGCCCCCTGCCGCTGCTGGACCGTGGTCGCACCTTCATACTCGCGGAGGGCCCCGCCGAGATCGTTGTCGACGAACGCCTTCCAACGCGATCGATTCGCTTTCGCGGCCTCATCCGCCGATGAGGGAACCGCTTCGAGCCGCTCATCCAGCCGGCGCCGGGCCCAGGCCAGCCGGACCCTCGGCCGGAGCCACTGACGAAGCTCTTCCCGAAGCTCGGACGCGGGCGGCCAGGCGACGGTCGCCAGCGCCGCCGAGACCTCGTAAAGCCGGTTCAGCGCGGTCAGGCGTCCCGCGTCGTCGGTCGCCTGGCCGTACGCCTGCAACTGCTGCTCCAGCGATTGGAACAGTGAGTTCCAGCCGTCGGCATTCGGCTCCGGCCGGGCGCCGGCTTGGTTCCATGCCTGCCGGATCGACTCGATCCGCCGCTCCACCCCAATATAAGAGGGAGCCGCCGGCGCCTGTTGCCCCGCCGCCTCTCGGGCGATCGTCCCCAGGCAACCCGCCAGCCCCGCCATCATCAGCCACCTTGCACCATGCATGCGTCTTCTCCGTCGTCGGGCTGTCGCTCGAAGTCCGGTGTGGATCTCTCCTACCATCGTCGCGGTTGCGACCTCCTGTTCACGCAGGGAGCCCGTTCCCCTCTGGACCCGGTCTTATTTTCCCCATAGTCCCCACAATCGCAAGTCATGAAGGTGGGCGACGGACGCAGTGGTACGCACAATTGGTGCCGGTGGCGTGGGCTGCGGGGAACGGGCGAACCGTGTCAGCGGAGGGTCGTCGGGACGGGCGGGATCGGCGGGGTCGCGACAGGTTTGATCGGGGCATGCTACAATCCGGAGACTCTGGCGCATTGGGGAATGGTGGCTCCTTTCCGAGACGTAACCGAGGATGCTCCCTGGTTCTTCGGGAGGGCGCGGCTCTGTTCGGGCCGGGGAGACAGGTCTGGCGGGAGCCTCGCCTTTCCGGCGCGTTCGAACACCATTTCTGGTCTCGAAAATCCGAGGAGGATTCGCCGGCCGCGGACCTGATGCGTCGTCCACTCCTTCGGAATCGTCGTCATCTTTGTCGTCTGGCCGCCTGAATTGCAGGGAGAATGGGTCATGAAGCGAGGTCTTCTGTCGGTCCGCGGATCGCTCGGTCTGGGGGCTGTGCTGGCCCTGGTCGCGATTTCGGGATGCGGTTCTCCAGCCACCTCGACTGGAGGCAGTGCGCCGGCTCCGCCGATCGCGAAGACCGAATCGAACCCCTCAACGAAGTCCGACATCGCACCCGAAAAGAAGGAGCTCGGCACGCAGATCGAGGGCGACCGGATGCAGTCGTACGCGCCGGTGGTGATGAGCGAGCAGACCGAGTCGAGCCCGTTCCGCTTCCAGGAGATCGCGAAGGAGGCCGGGATCGACTTCGTCCACTTCTCCGGGATGACCGAGGAGAAATACTTCCCGACCGCCAACGGGTCGGGCGTCGCGGTCTTCGATGCCGACGGCGACGGCCTGCTCGACATCTATTTTGCGACGGCCACCCTCCTGCCCCTCGGCACCGCCGAGAAGGGTCCGAACCGGTTCTATAAAAACCTCGGCGGCGGCAAGTTCCGCGACGAGACCGAGAAGTCGGGCCTCGGCTTCCGGGGCTTCTGCCACGGGATCATTGCCGGCGACATCGACAACGACGGCGATGTCGACGTCTTCCTCGGCAACTACGGCCGGAACGCTTTGTACCTCAACAACGGCCATGGCGTCTTCCAGGACATCAGCAAGAAGGCCGGGATCGACACGCCCGGCTGGTCGTCCAGCGGCGCGATGCTCGATTACGATAACGACGGATTCCTCGATATCTACGTCAGCAATTACGGAATCTGGAACTACCCCGAGGATCACCACCGAGTCGGCGACGAGAAGAAGAAGGTCTGGCTGTACTCGTCGCCGAGGACCATCCGGACGACGAAGCACTTCTTCTACCACAACAACAAGGACGGCACGTTCACCAACGTCTATGACAAGGTCATCACCGCCGAGCGCGAGGAGACCGACCCGAAGACCGGCCAGGTGAACCGTGTGCGTGTCGCCTCGCCACGCGACGACGGCCACGGCTTTGGCGTCGTCACGGCCGACGTCAATGACGACGGCCTGATCGATATCTACGTCGCGAATGACATGAATCCAAATTTTCTGTTCATCAACCGTGGCGACGGAACGTTTGACGACGCGACCGACCTCTCGGGTGCCGCCTACGATGCCAACGGGCAGGCGCAGTCGGGGATGGGCGTCGATTGCGAGGACGTCGACGGCGACGGCCGGCCCGAGCTCTTCGTCACGAACTTCGCGAACGAGTACAACACGCTGTATCAGAACATGGGTAAAGGATTGTTTTTCGACATCACGGCGTTCTTCGGCCTGGCCTCGGACACGATGCCGTGGGTCGGCTGGGGGACGGGCCTGGTCGACTTCGACAACGACGGATGGCCCGACTGCTTCACTGCGAACGGCCACGTTGACAACAATCGAAAGCTGATCGGCCAGCCGGTCGAGTACGAGGAGATCCCCCTGCTCTTCCACAACGAGCGGGGCAAGCGGTTCCGCCTGGCGACCCGAGACGCCGGCGCCTATTTCGATGAGAAGCACGTCTCCCGGGGCGCCGCGTTTGGGGATATCGACAACGACGGCGACATGGACATCTTGATCAACCAGAAGGACGGCCCGGGTGCCCTGCTCCGCAACGACACGAAGTCGGGCAATCACTGGGTCCGGTTCGTCTTGCAGGGAACGCGGAGCAACCGCGACGCGATCGGCGCGCAGCTCGCGATCACGATCGAGGACCAGCTTTCGAAGCCGCCCGTCGAGCGGACGATCTACCGCCAGCGCAAGGGTGGTTGCAGCATGGAAGCGACGAACGACCCGAGGGTGCTGGTCGGCGTCGGCCCGACGGAGAAGGTGAAGCATGTGGTGATCCAGTGGCCCTCGGGGATCGTCAGCAAGCTGGACGACCTGAAGGTCGACCGCGATTACAAGGTGATCGAGCCGAAGGACGGCAAGCCCGAGCCGCACCGGGCCCTCCCCGAGAAGAAGCCCGAGGCGTCGAAGTGACGTGACCTATCCATATAAGGGTCGAACATCATGAAACTCTCGCTGATCCTCGCA
>DAHZZC010000437.1 GCA_027435495.1 Planctomycetales bacterium | reverse complement strand
TGGAAGCTGCTCGAGCCGATCAGGCCGGGCTCGGCGAGGGTGTTGTTGTGCTGGCTGGCGAAGCTGCAATTGGGCCAGGGTGGGTTGGGCCCAAGGAGCACGTCGCCCATGGTGTAACCGTAGAGCCCGGACCACCAGTTTTCGCCGAGTGTGCTGGTGTGATTGGTCCGGTCGGCGGATTGGCTGATGGCCGAGCTGCACTGGTTCAGCCAGGGGAGCAGGTTTTGCATGAGGATGGTGTTGGGCCACGACATGGTCGGCGTGTTCCTCCTGACGCCCGCGGGCAGGGTGCCGATGTCGACGATGTCGGAGGCGGGGGTGATCATGGAGATATTGCCGTCGCCGATCCGCCATTCGCCGAAGGCGATGGTGTTGCTTGACCCGTCGGTGATGTTGCGGAGGCCGATGGCCGGCGTCCCCTGGAACCCAACGTACTGAAACAGGCCATTGGGCGGTCCACTGGACTGCTGGCCGGCGTACTCGAGTGTCGATCCGATGCAGGCGAAGTAGCTGTTCCCGGGCGCTGTGTACTTGTGCAAGGGCGGGCTGTCGTTGTACATCAGCCAGCTCGGCGGTGTGTCCGAGGGGCAGAGGAACACCAGGAGCCTTGTCGCCTCAACGGTCTGATTGGCAAACGACCCGTACTTCAGCGGGTCGTTCATGGCCGGAACGTTCCAGTTGAGGGCGTTGTAGAGCGGTTGCTGCTCGGTGAAGCCGAGAACCCGCGCGTGGGCGCTGAAGCCCTCGCTCCAGGAAGGGCCGGTATTGAACGGATAGGAGCCGGCCGGGAAGCAATCGTTGGAAGAGTGGTAGTTGTGCAGGGCCAGGCCGATTTGCTTGAGATTATTGGTACACTGAGCGCGCCGGGCCGCCTCGCGGGCAGCCTGGACGGCGGGTAACAGAAGGGCGATCAGAACTGCGATGATCGCGATGACCACCAGCAACTCGATGAGGGTGAAGCCACGCCTTTGCATGAGGCCTCCCAGCGGGCCGTCGGCCCGCGTTCGTGGGGAAGTGGGGCGAGGAACGGAAACTGTACCGTCCGCGAGAGAATACCGCGTACGGTTCCACCCGAATGGAGAGGACGTCGACCTTACTGGTCGGATCCTCGCCGGTTCCGTGAGAAGAATGGGATCGATGCACAAGGATCCTGCGCCCTCGATGAACAGGCACAGGTGATGACGGCCGTATCAGCAGGTTCGCCTTGCGAAGCCTGCCGGCGGCCCTCGCACTCTCGATCAGGCGGACCGTCGGCCTTCAAGGAAGTTCGTCCGATCGACCGACGAGGGAGGGCCGCGATGGTCCGCGACCTTTCCCTCACTTAACCTACGATTTCCCCACATGGCTTTCAAGGGATTTTGAAATGAGGCATGGAGAAGGAGAGACAGCCAGCCATTATTTCATCGCCCTATTTCTTCGCCGGTTCGCTTCGGGTGTAGGTGAGGATCGAGGAGGCATCGGCATCCGAATCTACCTTGCTGGCGCCGACGACCACCTGGGTTCCCTCGTCCAGCCCATCGGCCCGGATCTCGGTGAGGACGCCGTCGGAGAGTCCGATCTGGACCTCAACGGGACGGACGAGGTCGCTCTCGCGGAGCCAGACCGTGCCCCTGGGTTCGTCGGGGAGGTCGCGGTCGGGTCGGGAGGGGTCGGATCGATCCGGGGCGCGGCGGCGGAGGTTCATCGCGTAGGTCTCGCGCGCCTCGGGAACCACGTTCTGAACTCTCGGCTGCCATCGGATCGCGGCGTTGGGGACGAGCATCACGTTGCGTCTCACCTCGACCTCGAAGGTGAGACGGGCCGTCAGGTAGGGGAGCAGCTTGCCGCTCGAGTTGTCCACCGAGACGACCACGGTATAGGTGACGACATTCTGATTCATGCTCGCGTTGAGTCGGATCTGCGAGACCTTCCCCTCGAAGGTCTCGCGTGGGAGAGAGCTAACGTTGAACCGGACGAGCTGTCCCTGGTGGATCGAGCCGATGTCGGCCTCGTTGACCGACGACCAGATTTCCAGCCGTTGGAGGTCTCGGGCGATCAGAAAGAGGCTCGGGACGCCAGGCCCCGCGGCGACGGTCTGGCCGAGGTTCACCCGGCGGTCGAGGATCACGCCGCGGACCGACGACCGGATCGTCGTGAAATCGAGGTTGACCTCAGCCTCGGCCAGGTCGGCCCTTGCCACGGCGAAAGCCGCGCGCGCGACTGAGAGCGTGGCGCGGGCCGATTCGTCGTTCGTCAGCGCGGCGTCGTACTCCTGGATGGGGACGATCCTCGTGTCGTGGGAGCGCAGCTTCTGGGTCCGATCGCGCTCACGCTCGACCTGGCCGAGCTTGACCTCAGCCTGCTGGACGTCGGCCTCGGCCTTTGCCAGCCGGCCTCGCGCCTGGTCGACGCGGGTTCGGTAGAGCGCATCGTCGAGCTTCGCCAGGACCGTCCGCGGCTCAACCTGCGAACCGTAGCTGATTGTCTTCTTCGGGTCAGTGAGATCCGCACCAAACGACTGAACCTGCCCCGGCACCTGCGCACCAACCTCCACCACCTCGACCGGCTCGATCGTCCCGGTCGCGTTGATGGTCGATCGCAGGTCGCCCTTGCGTGCTCCGACCGTCCGATAGCTGATCTTCTGCGCGTGCGCATCGTTCCAGTACCAGACGCCCAGGGCACCACCACCCCAGAGCAGGGCGATCATCAGCAGGAGCTTCTTCATGAACAGTACATCCCTTGGGAGGCGAGGGTGGGCCTTGTTTCTTTTTAGATATTTATATTGATATCGACAATTGAAGATTCAAAATTCACGATCGAAGAGGGAGCACGGAAGAATCAGGGAAGACCTAGATCCAGACCTCGCCGATGCCGGTGGGCGTCTCGTCTCGGACTCGCCCCTCGCGGAGGCGGATGACCCGGTCGGCGGCGTCGAAGTAGTCCTCGTCGTGGCTGATGACCAGCACGCCCTTGCCGGCGGCCCGCATTTCGGGCAGTAGGCGGGCGTAGAAGACCTGTTTGAAGGCCGGATCCTGGTTGGCGGCCCACTCGTCGAGAATGCAAAAGGGCCGGTCCTCCAGCCAGGCCGAGAGCAGAGCGAGCCGCCGACGCTGCCCCTGCGAGAGGTCAAGCGTCGAGAACCGCTCCGACTCGACCGCGACCAGGTGCGCCAGGTCAAGCCGCTCCAGGCCGTCTCGGGCGCGATCGTCGATCGGTTCGGGAGCCATCCCTCGTAGGTCGTGGAAGAGATGGCCATCGGCGAAGACGACCGTAAAGAGCTGGCGGTATGCCTCGGCCTCGTCGTCGGAGACTGGTCGGCCGTCGACTCGGACCGCACCCGTATCCGGCCGGTAGAGTCCCGAGAGAACCTTGACCAGCGTCGTCTTGCCGCTTCCATTGCCGCCGGCCAGGACGACGATCTCTCCGCGGCGGAGCGACAATTCGAGCGG
>DAHZZC010000436.1 GCA_027435495.1 Planctomycetales bacterium | reverse complement strand
GGCCAATCCTGCCCAGCGAGAAGGGCGCCAGAAGGAAGTGGAGGCCGTGGCACGTCGCCTTGGCGACCTCTACGACGATTGCCTCTCGGGCCTGGACGACCAGGTCGGCCGGCTACTGGAGACGCTCCGTGAGAATGGCCGGCTGGCCGATACCTGGGTGGTGATCACAGGCGACCACGGCGAGCACTTCGGCGAGCACGGCCACTTCGGCCACGGGTCCTCGCTCTACAACGAGCAGACTCACGTCCCCCTGATTTTGATCCCGCCGACCGCCCGCGACGACTCCCACCCCGACCGATTTGCCTACGCGAGGGGACGTCGGATCGCGGCACCGGTCTCTCTTCGCGACCTCCCCTTGACAATGACGGGCCTGCTCTTGCCCAGCGACCCGTCGCCGTTCCCCGGCCGAAACCTCGCCCGACACTGGCGCTCGAACACCCCGCTCGTACCGGATGCAGTCCTCTCGCAACTCGACGAGCCCCGCCTCAAGGGAGACGACTTCCGGACCTCAGGCATCCTCTGGATGGAGGCCATCGTCGCCGAGGATCACACGATGATCGAGTACAGCCGACGCCCGACCGAGCTCTTCTCGCTCAAGGATGACCCAAAGCAGCAGCACAACCTGGCCGATCACCCCGACCAGACCGAGCTTCGGACACGGCTGCACAAACGTCTCGACGAACTCTGCCCTCGAAACCGCGAGCGATAGGCCGAAGGCCGCTCGATCTCACGTCTCACTTCCGATCTCCCCAGAGGTCTTGTGACCTGAGAAGTGAGACGTGAGATCGTGAGAGAATGAAGTCGTTCCCCTCTGTAAAAGCCGGCTCCAGCCAGCAATCTTCGCGATACGATTGGGCTGCGGTCGGGTCGGGAGAGGAAGCTCCCACCTACAAAACACGGAGAACCTCGGGCGCCTTGGACGCCATCAAGGATCGGACCGGACGATCCGGCGAGTGACTCACGCCGGCGCCGGCCGCCTCGGCGCCTTCTTCTCGATGCAGCCGACTCCGCCCGGGAGCAGCTTGAACGGGTTGCATCGACCCTCGGGATTAAAGACCTGCCGGATCGCGACCATCGCCGCCAGGTCCTCGGGCGAGAACAACCTCGGCATGAACTCCATCTTCTCGACGCCAATCCCATGCTCGCCGGTCACACTCCCGCCGACGTTAATGCACTCGTCAAGGATCTCGTGGCTCGCCTCAAAAACCCGCTTCACCTGCTCGGGGTCTCGCTCGTCAAAGAGGAGAATCGGGTGGATGTTGCCGTCGCCAGCGTGGAAGACGTTCGCGATCCGGAGCCCGTGCCGCTGGCCGACCTCGGTGATGAACCGCAAGATGTGCGGCAGCTTCGTCCGCGGGACGACGCCGTCCTGCGTGCAGTAGGTCGGGCTTAGCCGCCCGATCGCGCCGAAGGCCGACTTGCGGCTCTTCCAGATCGCAACATATTCAGGCTCCTTCCGCGTCCGCCATCCGATCGACTTCTCCACCCGCCCGCCGTGCGCCTGGACAATCTCGGAAATCGCCTGGGCCTCGCGATCGAGCCCCGCTTCGAGACCGTCGACCTCAATGATCAGGACGGCGCCGGCCTCAGTCGGGAAGCCAAACCCAAACGCCTGCTCAACCGCCCGGATCATCAGGTTGTCGAGCATCTCAAGAGCCGCCGGGACGATCCCCGCTGCAATGATCCCGCTGACCGTCTCGGTCGCCGCGTCGACCGAGTCGAAGACACCGAGGAAGGTCCGACCAGCCTCGGGGTCCCGGGTGATGTTCACGATCGCCTTCGTGACAATTCCGAACGTTCCCTCATTGCCGACGACCAGCCCGGTCAGGTCGTATCCCGGGTCGTCCTCAGTGACGCCGCCCGTCTCGACCACGGTCCCATCCGGCATCACCAGCGTGGCGCCCCGGACGTGATTGACCGTTACCCCGTATTTCAGCGTGTGCGGACCGCCCGAGTTCGTTCCGACGTTCCCGCCGATCGTGCAGGCTCCCTGGCTCGATGGATCCGGTGCGTAGTGGAACCCGGTCCCGGCCAGCGACCGCGTCAGCCAGACGTTCACCACGCCCGCCTCGACGATCGCGTACCGATCCCGGAGGTTGATCTCCAGGATTCGCCGCATCCGCGTCAGGCAGATCATCACCCCACCGCCGACGGTGAGCGTCCCGCCCGCCAGGCTCGTCCCCGCGCCCCTTGGAACAAACGGGACCCCGTGCCTGTTGCAAAGCTTCACGATCTCCACGACCTGCTCGGTCGAGGTCGGGAAGATGACGACATCCGGAACGCTCTTCTCGACGACGTAACCGTCGCACTCGTAGACGAGCGTCTCCTCCCGGCTGTCAAGGACGTTATCGGCCCCGACGACCGCGGCGAGGTCGGCGATCAATCGGGGCGTGACCTTCGTGGAGCGAGAGGGAGCGGTGGCTGTGGTGGTCATGGGGAGGCGTTGTTCCTCGTGGGCAGCGGGTCCTGTGGGTCAGGCTCTCCAGCCTAACGCGTGGCGGATCGGACCAGACGAAGTCCGGCTGAAAATCCCGACGTACGATCGACCCGCAGGATGCCTCCAGTATATCGCGAGAACTCCATGAACTCGACCCCGCCGCCGCGGCCGGCCGCTCCAGAGCGCCCGCCGGGATGGTTTCCTTGAGCCCCGAAGGTGAGGATCGAATCGATCGACCAGAATCATCAGGAATCGACCCCTTTGAGACGACCCCCGTCATCCGTCGAGAACCCGTCGGCTACCCACTTCCCGACGACCTCCACCAAAAGTCGCCATTCAGACCCGCGACATTTCGGCGACTTTTCAGGAAGGGGGCTCTCGCCCGAATCCGTCCCAGGGCCGTCACGGCGTTCGCACCGAGAACTCGAAATGATCGCCGATCGGCACCTCGACCGAACTGTATCCGTGCGACCGATCGCGCACGTACTCGAGGTAGCCTTGTAACTGTTCCGGGAATAACGCCAGGTCGTCGGCCACGACCGCCGCGCCCGGGCGGAGCGACGGCTCCAGAAGCCGCAAGACGGGCAGATACAGCCGCTTCCAGCCGTCGAGGAAGACCAGATCCACCGGCCCCGGAAGGTCGCGCAGCGTCTCGAGCGCGTCGCCCTGCCGAATTTCGACAAGGTCCAGCAAGCCCGCCTCCTCGAGATGCGCTGAGGCCCGACGAACCTTCCCCGCGTCCAGCTCGGTCGTGATCACCCGACCAACGCCGAGATCCCGGATCGCCGCCGCCAGGTTGATCGTCGAGATCCCAAACGACATCCCAAATTCCACGATCAATGGATGGGACTGCGTCCGGGCCAGGTTGTACAGAAACCGCCCGCTCGGCCGGTCCACCGGCATGAACGCCTCGCCCAGTAAATCCTTGAACGCGTCCTCCTCCTGCGGGCCGCCCCGGCGCACCTCCTCGGCCTTCACCTTCTCCCTGACCAGCGGATCGCCCCGCTCAGCCTCGTCGAACAGCCGGTCCAGTACCATGGAGACCCTCGACGACCCCAGAGTTGTCATCCCCGTTCCTCCAGATCCGAGAGAACCCATACAGCCGGCCTTCGGCAAAATCCTAGCAGGCCTTGACAAACCCGGCGACCAGGAACCCGCCGATGTGGACTGGACGAACGTCTGGAAGACGCGATAATGAAACGCGGCACGGGAAAGCCGGAAAAAAGTCGACACGAACCACGTTGACGAGGTTCGAGGCGGCTGGTATCTTCTTACTTTCCTACGTGACGAGCGAGGGGCGAAAGGGTCGTTCTCTCTAAAGACGAGATCAGTCGCGTTCCGGCAAGCTGAAGGGAAGTCCAGCGGTGGCGGGTATCAGCAACGAACGGATCCGCATCCGGATGGAGGCCTACGACCACACCATCCTGGATCAATCGGCCAAGGACATCGTCGACACCGCCAAGCGCACCGAGGCAATTGTCCACGGTCCGATTCCGCTGCCGACCCGGATCGAACGCTACACGGTTCTCCGTAGCCCGCACATCGACAAGAAGTCGCGGGAGCAGTTCGAGATCCGAACCCACAAGCGGCTGATCGACATCGTCCAGCCGACCAACAAGACCATCGACGCCCTGAACAAGCTGAGCCTTCCGGCCGGCGTGGACATCAAGATCAAGGCCTCGCCCTCGGGGGCCTGATCGGATCGGCGTTGAGCTCGCCCGTAGCAGACCAAGCCAACGATTGATAGGCCGAATTTTCCGCGATCTCCCCGGACGGCACGGGGCGGCAAGTCCGCCCAATTGTGTTGGTCCGGTTGTGTCGGAAGCCTCAAACGGTCGATGATCCCCCGGGATCCGCTCGCCGTGCGATAGCTCCGACACCCGGGATGCCGTGACACCTGGCGGCTTCCCGTGCGGAGATCCCAACGTATGAACCAGGTTTGCCGGCGGCCCCTCCCAGGGCCGGCGGTGCCCTCACCGACGCATTGACGTCGGCAGACCGACCGACCCGGCTGGCTCCGGGACGGATCGACACCCCGGGAGCGGATTGAATCATGCGAGTGGGACTCCTCGGCCGAAAAGTCGGCATGACGCAGATCTACCAGGAGAACGGGGTCGTTGTCCCCGTAACGGTCCTGGAATGCGGACCCTGCGTGGTGCTCCAGGTCCGGACCCGAGACCGCGATGGCTATGATGCGGTCCAGCTCGGTTTCGATGACAAGAAACGGAAGAGCGCCAGTCAGGCCGAGCGCGGGCACGCCAAGAAGGTGGACGCTGAGCCGAAGCGGTACATCCGCGAGGTCCGCCAGGAACAGGCGGCCGACGTCGCCGCAGGGCAGACGCTCACCGTCGAAGTCTTCAACGAGATCAAGCGGGTTGACGTGACCGGGACCAGCAAGGGACGCGGCTATGCTGGCGTTATCAAGCGGCACGGCTTCCGCGGCCTCCGGGCGACGCACGGCGTCAAGCGGATGCATCGTCACCCCGGTTCATCCGGTCCCAGCGCCGACCCGGCCCGCACCCAGAAGGGCATTCGCAAGCCGGGTCACTACGGCCACGATCGTGTCACCGTCCGTAACCTCGAGGTCGTTCGGGTCGACCCGAGCAATAACCTGCTCCTGATTAAGGGCGCGGTGCCCGGCCCCAACGGCGGCTACCTGACCATCCGACAGACCAATAAAGTGTGACGGACGGAACCCATGCTGACGATACCGGTCTTCAATCCCGCCGGCGAAAAGGTCGGTGAGGAGACGATCGACCCGGCCGACTTCGGCGGGGAGATCAACAAGCAACTACTCCACGACGTCGTGCTGATGCACCTGGCAGCCCGTCGAGTGGGAACCGTCAACACCCGCGGTCGCGCTGACGTCGCCGGTTCTGGCAAGAAGCTCTTCCGCCAGAAGGGGACGGGTAACGCCCGTGCCGGTTCCAAGCGGACGAACAAGCGAAAGGGCGGCGGCGTCGCCTTCGCCCGTCGCAACCGCGACTATCGCTACTCCATGCCCAAGAAGGCGGTCCGCGCCGCCGTCCGGATGGCCCTGCTCTCGAAGTTCCAGGACGGCCAGGCGATCGTCCTCGACGGACTGGCCCTCAGCCACCCGAAGACAAAGGAAGTCGCCCAGGCCCTCCGGTCGATCCGTCGCCCTGACCTCCACGAGGACGAGGCCGTCGAATCGGTCGGTGAAACCAAGGCCCACGCCCTGTCCCGGACACTCGATCGCCGTTCGATCCTGCTCGGAATCCCGACCCACGACCCGGTGATCCACCGGAGCGCCCGCAACATCGAGGGGGTCATGGTGGCCCCGGTCACCGAATTCAATACCTACGACGTGCTCAAGCAGCGCTATCTGGTGCTGACCCGAGAGGCGCTGGCCCGCCTCAAGGAGCAGGTCAAGCAGAAGCCCGCCCGCCGTGCCGGGGCGGCCACCACGGAGAGCTGATCCATGGTTACCCTGCGACGTCCCCCCGTTGGCGTCACCCGAAGCGGGCCGGTCCTCGAGCCGTACCAGGTTGTTCTCCGGCCGCTGATCACCGAAAAAGCGACCAACCTCTCGGAGAGGTACAACGCCTATACCTTCGAGGTCAACATCCTGGCCACGAAGAGCGAGGTCAAGGAGGCGATCGAGGCGCTTTTCAACGTCCGGGTCGCCGACGTTCGGACTCAGAACCGCCGGGGAAAGCCCCGCCGATACCGCCAGCAGATCGGCTACATGAGGCGCTGGAAGAAGGCCATCGTTACGCTGTCGGAAGATTATCGGATCGATTTTTATTGATCGCGTTTTCCGTTTCCGGTTTTCCACGATCCGTGGAGAGGGCCGAGCCCCTTCGGACGGAACACCGAAAACCGAAACCGGAAAGCTGAGGGGATGGTACGATGGGGATCCGCGTCTACAAGCCGACGAGCCCTGGGCGGCGGAATGCGTCGGTCAGCGATTTTGCCGAGCTGACCGACAAGAACAAGAAGCCCGAGAAGAGCCTGACCGAGCCGCTCAAGAAGACGGGTGGGCGGAATAATCAGGGCTTCATCACGTCCCGGCATCGCGGCGGCGGGCACAAGCGGAAGTATCGAGTTATCGACTGGAAGCGCAACGACCGAGACGGCCAGGTTGCCACGGTCACTCACATCGAGTACGACCCGAACCGGTCGGCCCGGATCGCGCTGATCCAGTACGGTGACGGGACGAAGCGATACATCCTCGCGCCGGACGGCCTGAAGGCCGGGATGACGGTCAATAGTGGACCGGACGCTGAGCCGAAGCTGGGAAACTGCCTGCCGCTTTCCAAAATCCCGACCGGTATGACGATCCACAACATCGAGATGCAGCCGGGTGGCGGCGGCAAGCTCTGCCGATCGGCTGGCGTCGGTGCGACTTTGACCGCCCGCGAAGGGACCTGGGCCCAGTTGACGCTGCCGTCGGGCGAGGTTCGCCGAATCCCGGCGGCCTGTCGGGCCTCGATTGGGATGGTCGGTAACCCCGACCACATGAACATCCGGCTGGGCAAGGCAGGCCGGAAGCGATGGCTCGGCCGAAGGCCGCACGTCCGGGGTGTTGCCATGAACCCGGTCGACCACCCGATGGGTGGTGGCGAAGGACGGACGTCGGGCGGTCGGCACCCGTGCTCACCCACAGGGAAGCTCGCCAAGGGCGGGAAGACCAGGCGCCGTCGTAAGCCGTCGAACAAGGCCATCATCCGCCGCCGCCGGAGCGTCCGGTACGGACAGTTGAAGCTCTGAGTTTTCGGTTTTGCGTTTTCGGTTTACAGCCAAAAGACACGGTCGGGACCAAAAACCGAGATCGCGAACCAAGTGAGGAACCCATGGGACGCTCATTGAAGAAAGGTCCGTACGTCGTCGAGCGGCTACTGGACAAGGTCGCCCGCTCCGAGACGTCGGGAAACCGCGAGCCGATCAAGACCTGGGCTCGGGCATGCACGATCGTGCCGGAGTTCATCGGCAAGAACTTCGCGATCCATAACGGGCGAACGTTCCTGAAACTGTACGTGACCGAGGACATGGTCGGGCACAAACTCGGCGAGTTCGCACCGACGCGGACGTTCAAGGGTCACGGCGGTAAGGGCGGTAAGAGCGGCAAGAGATAAGTCAGTTCGATTGAGGAGCCAGTGACGGGAGGCCGGCGGTCGCGGACCGTTCCGGG
>DAHZZC010000435.1 GCA_027435495.1 Planctomycetales bacterium | reverse complement strand
CGGTGAGGAGGAATTCGCGCCATGGTCGATCGGGCCGACGCTCTGAGCCGCCCGGCGCCGAGGCGGCCGGCATCGCCAACGGCCCTCTCGCCAACGGACCTGCCCCCGTTCGGCTCCCGGCTGGGCCCTGTCCTGGCCGGGCTGGCCGTTGCCGAGCTCGTCTGGCTGATTGTCTATCTCGCGTTCCCGCTGGCGAACGCGCCGAAAGTGGAGGGAATCACGTTCCGCCGCGGATTCATCCTGCTGCAAACCTTCCCGCAGGTGATCGAGGGGGTGACGTTCCGGCGGTCGATGCTCGGGCACTTTCTCGAGCAACTGAGCCACGTGGAGAATCTCCCGCAGCGGGTGCCGATCGTGATGGTCGCAGGGCTGATCGGGGCCGCCGCGATCGGGATCGGGGATGCGATCCTGGCAATCCTTCGGCTCCGAACCGGGATTCGCTGGCCGGTCCGGATCGCGCTCAGCTACGGACTTGGCGCGGCGGTTCTGGGCGGCCTGACGCTGATCGTCGGGCGAATGGGTTGGCTTCATCCCTGGTTCATTCGGACGATGCTGGCCGGGCTGGCGATGCTCCCGTTCGCACGGATGGCCTGGAACCGATTTCGGGGGGTCGCGTCCGAGCCGGCCGAGGACCGCCCTGCCCCGCAACCGCCCGACCGGACGGCCTGGCTGTTCGCCCTGGGGATCGCGCCTTTTGTAACGATCACGATGCTCGGCTCGATGCTGCCGCCGTACGACTTCGACGTGCTGGAATACCACGTCGAAGGGCCGAAGGAGTACTTCCAGGCGGGACAGATCACCTTCCTGCCGCATAATGTTTA
Source organism: Planctomycetales bacterium (assembly GCA_027435495.1). Classification (GTDB taxonomy): domain Bacteria; phylum Planctomycetota; class Planctomycetia; order Isosphaerales; family Isosphaeraceae; genus JAKAUH01. The sequence continues at coordinate 4,348 of DAHZZC010000435.1, read as the reverse complement.
TACCAACATGCCGTTTGACGTGGAGATGCTCCACTTGCTCGGGATGTCGGCGATGGGTGACTGGTGGTGGGGAACGCTTGCGGGGCAGCTCCTGGTGGCGATGTTCGGGCCGGCGGCGGCGGTGATGGCTTACGCGATCGCCTCGCGTGCCTCGACGAGGGCCGGATGGATCGCGTCGCTCGTGTATCTCTCAACGCCCTGGGTGCACCGGTTTGGGATCATCGCCTACGTCGAGGGACCGCTCTGCTTTTATCAGGTCGCGCTGGTCTGGGGATGGTTGCAGGGCTGGCCGGGGGGCGCGGATCGGGTCGGACGGAGCTGGCCCTTGCTCGGCCTGGCCGCGGGTGGGGCGATGGGATGCAAGTACACCGGTCTGATCTCGGCCGTGATTCCCTTCGGCCTGCTCGCGATCGGCGAGGCCTGGCGGTCGCGAGGACTCCGCCCGCTGCTCGCCTACGGGCTGGGCTGGGGGATCATCCTGACGCCCTGGCTGGTCAAGAACGTCGCGGATACCGGCGACCCGGTTTACCCGCTCGGATACCGGGTCTTCCACGGCCGGAACTGGGACGAGGCGATGGAGGCAAAGTGGAACCGGGTCCACGGCCCTCGCCCGTTTTCGTGGGCCGAACTCGGCGGCTCGATCGTCGACATTGCCGGCCGGTCGGACTGGCAATCCGGCCTCTACGCCGCCCTGGCGCCGCTTGCCCTGTTGCGTCCCGGTTCGCGGCGGCTCGCCCTGGCGCTCTGGGCGTTCGCGGCCTGGATCTTCCTGACCTGGTTCCTTTTCACCCACCGGCTCGATCGATTCTGGCTCCCGTTACTGCCAATCCTGGCGGCCCTGGCGGGACTCGGGGCCGACTGGGTCCGCCGACTCGGATGGACGGCCCTCCTTGCAACACTGCTGGCCACCTCGTTGCTCACGAACCTGATGTACGACTCCAGCATCATGACCGGCTTCAACGAATGGACGAGCGACCTGGCCACCCTGCGCACCGACCTGCAGCGCCGGCTCAATCCGCCGCTCGCCCTGCTGGACGAAAAACTTCCCGCTGGAGCCCGGCCGATGCTCGTCGGCCAGTCGGCCGTCTTTCACCTGAATCACCGGGTCGTCTACAACACCGTCTTCAACCGCGAGACGATCGAGGAGATCGCAAAGGGGAAATCCATCGATGAGATCCGCCGCGCTCTGCACGATCGGGGCGTCACCCATATCTATGTCGACTGGAAAGAGGTGGTCCGATTCCGCCAGCCGGGCAACTACGGCTTCACCGACTTCGTCACCCGAGACCTCTTCGCCGGGTGGGTTGCCGCCGGTCTCCTCGACCGGCCGGTCGACTTCGGGACGGAACAGGAGCTTTATCGGGTTCGAATGTAAGGATGCTCTTTTATTCTAAAACCGCGAATGGTTGACCTGGTGATGAAAGGATTCGGGCTGGGGCCTGGGGGATCTCATGGACGAGCTGACGATCGTGACGGGTGGTGCGGGATTCATCGGTAGCCACCTGGTGGAGCGGTTGGTGGCCGAGGGCCGGATGGTCCGTGTGATCGAGCGACCGGGAGCGGCCGTCGATCACCTCCCGGGATCGGCGGAGGTGGTTTTCGCGGATATTCGGGAGCGGGAGGGGCTCGACCGGGCCATGCGGGGGGCCCGATGGGTGTATCACCTGGCCGCGAATCCGAACCTCTGGGCTCGCGACCGGTCGGAGTTCGACCGGGTCAATCGCCAGGGGACGATCCATGTGCTCGACGCGGCGCTCTCGGCGGGCGTCGAACGTGTGCTGCATACGAGCACCGAAAGCATCCTGACCAGGAAGCGGATGGCGGGCCCGATCGATGAGAATATTCGGATCGAGCCGGAAGACACGGTCGGACCGTACTGTCTCTCGAAGCTGATGGCCGAGCGGTACGCCTTCGCCCTGGCCGGCGCCGGCCACCCGGTCGTGGTCGCCAATCCAACGATGCCGGTTGGGCCAGGCGATCGCGGGCTCTCACCGCCGAGCCGGCTCCTCCTCGATTTTTGCCTGGGGAAGCTCCCCGCCGCGATCGATTGCACGCTGAACCTCATCGACGTGCGCGACGTGGCGACGGGGCTTCATCGAGTCATGGAACGAGGAGAGCCTGGGAGGAGGTATGTCCTCGGCCATGCGAACGTCACGCTGGTGGGTCTGCTGGAGGAAATGGGCTGGTTGATTGGTCGTCCTGCGCCTCGATGGCGGGTCCCCTATTCGGTGGGGCTGATGGTCGCCATTGCGAGCGAGTTCTGGGCCGATCGGATAAGCGGGCGGATGCCGAAGGCCACGGTGACCGGTCTTCGGTTGACCCAGCGATTGATGCATTTTGAGACGAGCCGGACAAGGCAAGAACTGGGGCTGGAGCCTCGCCCGATTTCGGACTCGCTCCGTGACGCGGTGGAATGGTTCCGGCAGGTTGGGCGGATTCCGGTTTGATCCGTTGAGGTGCCGAAATGGCAATGTGATGGCAGAGGTATCCCGCCTCCGAGCCGCTTCTGGCCATCTTCGGCGGAACGAGCGGAAGACTGGCGAAGATTCTGGCTTGTCGCGGGTTCTCTCAGAGGGCATACTTGAGGACAACTTCCCTCACGCTTACATTGAATCGAATAGAATCGCTGTTGCGGGCACATTTTTTGCGGGGTGTTGCGGGACTCTCCTTCCCCAGGACTTCGCTTCGCTCTTCCAGACCGATTGATGTGGCGGGAATCCTCGGAGCGGTGTGAAAGACGACCCGTATTTGAAGTTCGGATGGGTTTGCCCGGCATTGAGGATCGAATTTCGAATCTTTGTGCTGGCGAGCAGGCATCGATTTGATCTATATTCGTGGAATCGGCTCGGCTGAGGAGCACCCAGCCTTGGTGCTGGCTTCGATCGAGGACGTGTCTCCATGCCCGTACGACTGGTGGCGCTCGACGAAGGTCCGGATATCACGCTCGATCGTGGGATGGTCGTTATTGGCCGTCACCCCAACTGCGATATGCGGCTGGATTCGCTCCGTGTTTCTCGGCACCACTGCTGCATGACGCAGGAGAGCGGTGACGTCGTGGTGAAGGATCTGGGGAGCACCAACGGCATCCGGATCAACGGCCAGCGTGTGGAATACGGTCGACTTCATCCGGGTGATGAGCTTTCGATCGCGCACATCCGATACCGAGTTGAGAACGGTCACGGGCACGAGCACACGATCGCCGAGCAGGGTGGGATTCCTTCGCTTTCGAGTCGAAACGACGGCCGGCCGCAGTCGGGGATGGGGCCACCGATCGTTCCGGAGTCGCCGCTGTTGCCCTCTCCGCTGCTGGCTCCGACGCCTCCATCGAGCCCGGACGAGAATTCCCTGGCGGCCGCGGTTCGGAGATGCCTTCCGGCGGGGCTGGCCGATAAGTGTCGAATTCAGGTGATTGTCCAGGTACCTGAGGGGGACGTGCCCCTTGCGTCGCGGCATCCTGACGATCGTCCCTCGGCCCATGCCCCGGAGCCTCTCGAGGAATGTCATTCCAACTCGTCCCTCTGACACGGGGATCGGCGCCGACAATCGCCCTGCAGCGGCCCGTTCTGCTGATCGGTCGACATCCTGAGTGCGACGCCCGAATCGAGAGCGGAAAGATCTCGAGGCGGCATTGCTGCGTCGCGATGGCCTACGACCGGGTGATTCTTCGTGACCTGGGCAGTCGGCACGGGATTCGCGTGAATGGACGAATGGTTGAGGAAGTGCGTCTTCAGCCCGGAGACGAGGTGGCGATCGGGCCGATTCTTTTCCGGTTCGAGGGTCAGGCTGCCATGGTGCCGGCGCCTCCGGTTGCGGTTCCGGTTCCGTCGCGTCCGGGACCGGTCCCGCCATCCGCGGCGAAGGATCTGTGGGATGCCGACGACTCGGGGCTCGATCTGATCCCGCTGGATGACCTCTGACCGTTGCGAACGGCGCGTTCGACCGCCCGGAATGGCGTGACCCGATGCCTGACCGATCCCTCTGTGTTAAAATCTCTAGGGAAGGTCGCCTCTCGATCCGAGGGTCGATGACGGCGAGGGCGATCCCTCGGGAGCGAGACGGCCGTGAGTCGGCCCCCTCGGTCGATCGCGATTGCGTCGCCCTCGTCGCTCCTTCTCCGGGTCGGACCGGTCAATCGCCCGACCGAGCCGCCCTCACTCTCGTCGGCCGGATGGCATGAGCCGGCATCTGGAGGTCCACATGATTCGGGTTCACAGAATGGTCCCGGCCCTGGTCCTGGCCGCGGCGTTCGTCGGTCAGCCTGCAAGGGCCCAGTGGGGATACGGCTGCTGGGGATGGGGCGGAGGATGGGGACAGACCCCCGCCGGCGCCAATCTCACCGGCCTCGGCC
>DAHZZC010000434.1 GCA_027435495.1 Planctomycetales bacterium | reverse complement strand
GGGCCATGACGGTGACAGGGCTCTGCTGGGCGAATCGCTCGAAGATGTCGTCAAGGACCATGGTGCCACCTCCCTGGAATGCCGCTATCTCCTGGTGTGGACACACTTTACCAGACCCATCGATCCACCTTCAAAGCCCTGCTTCCAGATGCCTATCAAATACCGGGGCCCGCTCGCCAACGCCCGGTCGGCCATGATGCTCCTGAAGCGGGCCCGCGCCGAGGAACAGCGGCTTCGCGATCGGGCGACGTATCAGCTCGGGCGGGCTTTCCTGGAGGTCGAGGCTGCCCAGGAGCCCTTGCGGGCGGCTTCGCGAACTCGACTCGCAGCGGCCGAGAAACGGAAGCGAGAACAGGGCTTCTACAACGAGGGCCGGATCATGGCTGGCCGTTACTCCCAGGCCATCCACCAGGACGCGACAGCCGAGGCGGCCGAGGCCCGGTGTCGAGCCACATACGTCCGGACGCTGATTGCCTTCGAGGAGGCGAAGGGCACCCTCCTGGACGCCGAGGGGATCGTTCTCAAGTCGCCCGGCGCACGGAAGCCGAGCGGGCCCTCATCGTGACGAGATCGTCGCTTCCTTCGCATCTTCGAGCCAGACCGGCTGGGTAAAGGCTCCGTTCGTGGCGATGTCCCACGCCTCGACCCGCACCCACTTCCGGCCGTCGAGATTGAGGGCGAGGCGAACCGTCTGCTTGCCGAACGAGCCGGTCCCGGACAGATCGACCCGATGACGGAAGACCTTCGAACCGTCGCCCGAGATCACCTCGACAAACCGCATCGGGAAGGTCCACGAGAGGTCGAGCCGGATTTCCGCCCGATCGCCCTGTTCGATCCGGACCGTCGATCCGCTCGGCCTTCCCTGCACGGTGAACTCAGGAATCAGTACCTCGCCCGTGGTGACGAAGAACCGTCCGCCACGCAGGCTGTCGAGGACCGGCATCCACCCCTCATCGAACCGGGGCAGGCGAGCACCTTTGAGTCGCATATAATTAATGTTCATGTGACCGTAAATCTCGTGGGTGTGGTCGATCTTGAAGACATCGACCTCGCCGGGCATGGACTTGTGCGGCCCCCAGTTCGCCATGTCGTCGAGCAGGTCGAGGGCGCGGGTGCCGAGCCGGTCCTTTGAGAGGTCAGCCGGCATCCCCTTCCAGGCGGCGCCCAGCCAGGTCGGGGACCGATAAAAATCCTCGTGACGGAAGAGGTCGGGCGTCCAGTTCGATCCCTTGATTCTCGGGTGCGACGTCCACGCGAGGCCGCGCTCGAGCGAAAGCAGTTCCTGCCAGTCGCGGCCGTCGCCGACGTGATAGACCTTCCCAAATGCGGAGGTCTGTTCCTCGAACGGCTGGCCCTTGGCGCGCTTCATGGTCCAGTAGACGGGCCCCGGGAAGAGGTAGACCCAGTGGCCGGGGTGCTTGCCGGCGTCGGAGAGGCCCAGCGGGAAGTTCGCCTCCTCGCCCGGGAGGACGAGCAGCCTGTCATCGGAGAGTCGGCGGCACTCGTCGAACATGGCCTTCATCTCGGCGAGACGAACGGGGCCGGGATCGCTCGGGTGGCCGTCGCCGTGGAACTCCGCCAGGTGAACAATATCCACACCCATCGACTTGAAGATCCGGACGAGGTCGGGCGTTGTACGGGGGCCTCCGCGCTCGATTTCCTTCATCGCGGCGACGGCGGTCGCCATGTGCCAGTGCGTCGTGAACTTCCGGTGGCCGGGGAGGTCGGGGAATCGGTCGCCGTGAGTGTAGTCGAGGGCCGCCCGTCGGGCCTCGGCCGCGCCTCCCGGCGTGAGAAGGTAGAAGATGCCGAGCCGCTGATCGGTGCCGGGCGGCGCATTGAACCAGGGGACGAACGCCCCACCGCCGGTCTCGGATTGCCGGATGCCGAGCCCGAAGCGATCGTCGAGCCCGCGATGTCCCTTGCCGTACCAGACGGTCGAGAGGTTGTCGGTCAGGTCGCGGGGCGTGAAGAACTGGTGCGGCGGCGGGAAGCAGGCCAGAGACAGCCCCTCACGCGCCGCGATCAGCATCCGATTGCGGACCTTCAATGCCCGGTCGGAGGAGTCGGGATGGGCCGTCTCGTCGTGCGATCGGTCCTCGGTGTCGATCCACGAGAACCGCAGTTCGCCCGGATTGGCCAGCGCCAGGCCGGTATCGTAGAGGATCGCCCGACGGTCCTCCGACGTCCGGACGACCGACTCGACGTGGACCAGCGGCGAACCGTCATAGACGGTGATTTGAAGCTCGCCCGAGAACGGGCCGATGGCGAGATCGCCGACGGCGACCGTCGCGCGCCGGCCCTGGCTCGTCACGCGGACCCGCTTGAGGTCGAGGGCCGATTTGAAAGTCTGGAAGGGCCGTTTGGACGGGGCGTCGAAGAAGGTGTTGAAGACGCTCATCCCCGGCGGCCGACCCTTCGGGGCGACCCGGGTGCCGATGGTCAGGAAGGTGACCGGGTCGGCGTCGCGGAGCAGGGCTGACGGGCCGAACCCCATCGACCGGATCAGCGGACGGCCGGACCGCAAGTCAAGCTCGATCCGCGCCGGCCGGTCCCCGGACGGATCGGCCCGCCAGGTCACTTCCAGGCCCTCGCCGTCCTGACGGATGTTGATACCGCTCTCTGCGCGATACCCGGAGAGATCGACCGCCGGCCCCCCCGCGCGGAGGGGCCCCGTCCACCCGAGCGCGGCGAGCAGGACCGGGCCGAATATCATCGAACGAACGGGATTCATGAGCGTGTGACCTCCCTCGGCTGGTCTTCGTTCTCGTTCGCCTTATCATCCGGCGAGGTGAGGGCTGGTTGCAAAGGAAAACCGGGTCGGGCGACACCCGAGGGAACGTCGGGCGCGGCTCAATGGCCGGTCCGCTCGACGCGGCAGAGCCGGAAGCCGACATTCGGGGCGAGTTGCCCGCCCCATTCTCGGTCCCGCCAGCTCCGGCTCTTGCGGGCCATCCGGAACGAGACCGTGACCGCCTCGGCGCAGTCGGACCACGACCCCCCGCGCAGGATCTTCGCCTCGCCCTCGGGCGGCCCCCTCGGATTCTCGGCCGGGCTCTCGCGGTAGTAGGCCGAGTCGTACCAGTCGGACGTCCATTCCCAGACGCCGCCGCTCATGGCGTACAGCCCGTAATCGTTGGGCGGAAAGTGCCGCGTCGGGCGGATCGCGAACGCGTCGAACCGGTCGAAATCGCAGCGGCGAGGATCGGGCGGCTCGTTGCCCCAGGGATATCGGGCCCCGATCCGACCGCCCCGCGCGGCCTTCTCCCACTTGGCCTCGGTCGGCAGCCGGTAGATGATGGTCCCGGACCCGAGCCGGGCACACACTTCCTCCGCTTCTTGCCAGGAGACGGCGACCATCGGCTTGCGATCGTAGGTCCAGGGTCGATCTGGCTCGTCGCGAAGCGGGGGGCGGAAGTGCTGGCGATTCACGGGTGTCCGCCATTCTCCCGATTCCGGGTCGCGCTCGGGCATGTGACTGTGCCAGTCCTTCGCCCGAGCCGTCTGGTCCTCGCAGTACTGGAGGCGAATCTTGTTCTCCTGGGACAGTGCGAAGAGATCTTTCCGGAACGGCCCCGTGGCCTCCCTGTCGAAATCCCGTGGCATCCCGCCTTCTTGCGGGGGAGCCCACCCCATCAAATCGCAGTAGGCCGCCCAGCTCATCGGCGTCTCGGCCAGCCAGTAATCGCCCAGCCGGACCGGATGCACCGGCGCCTCGTCGGGATCTCCCGCGTCCGATCCCATCAGGAACGTTCCCGCCGGGATGTAACGGAAGGTGATGCCGTGTTCCGTGACGGCGAGCCGGTCGAGCAGCGACCGCCGGACGGCGACGATCTCGCGACCGCCCGGGTCGAGCCCGACCGCCTGGTCGGCCGCCGAGGCCGCCGCGCGGAGGTCTCCCCCCGATTCGAGGCGATGCGCCATCGCCAGATAATCCGCGGCATCGCCGGTCGGGCCGTGCGAGGCCAGCATCGTCTCGCGATCGATCGTCATGGCAGACTCCCCAGTTCAACGCGGCCCGTCGCGGTCGATGTGGACGATATCCAGGGGGGCGAGGACGGCGCCGCAACCGACCGCGTCTCGACCGGCCATCCACCGCGAACGCTCGTCGACCCACGGATCAGGCGCGTTGATCGAGCCGTGGAAGACCAGCGCCCGCGCCCGGCATCCGCCGCTGAACGTCTCCGGCGTCCCGCCCGGGAGCGATCGGATGGCCCGGAATCCCCGCGAATGATGCCAGATCTCGGCGAGGCTCGCCTCGCGG
>DAHZZC010000433.1 GCA_027435495.1 Planctomycetales bacterium | reverse complement strand
CGACGAGAAGCGGGACCCAACTCAAAAAAATGGGGCGGGCTTATCCCATGGCTGGTCCATTTGCTGCTCGATCGCGATTTTGGGACGAGCAGGTCCATCCATGTGTTGCGTTCGCGGGATGCCTCAGCCCGGCGATTCTGTCTGCCGTCCTGCGGATCGGTGCTCATCGGGCTTCGGCCAGTGAAGATACCGGTGGAGAAAGTCGAATGTTCCCTTCCCGTGGATGGTGTGAGGACCATTGAAGAATTCGATTCGACATCGCTCGCCGAGACCTAACTGGGCGTCGTAGAGTTGGAAGACCTTGGCAAACTCGTAGGCCACGGTCTCGTCGGGCGCAACGCCGTCAAAGTGCCCGCGCTCCACCATGAACGGGCGAGGGGCGATCAGTGCGGCCATCTCGGCGTAGTTGAATGTGCTGCCAAGGTCGAACTCGAAAATCTCGTACTCGTTGCTCCAGACATAGCTATACGGGCTGCGGGTTGAGGCGTTCTTCCAGACCCATTCGTTGAAGTCCGCCGAGCAGATGGAAAGGCAATAATCCTGCACTAATGGAGGGATCCGCATCGCCGACTTGCCTCCGTAGCTCAGGCCGTAAAATGCAATCCGGGACGGGTCGACGAACGGCAGAGACTTCAGCCAAGTCGTGATCTGCTGATGCTGGGGGACGATCACCGAGAAAAGAGTCTTCTTGAGCGGATTGGCCTTGCGCTGGAGTGTGCGAAATCGGTCTTCAAAAATGTAGGGATTCTGAGGAGCAAACGTGATGAAACCCCGTTCGGCCAGCCGGACCGCGAACCGGTGGTAGGCGGGGTGGTCGACCTTCGGGTCGGCCAGATCGCGGGGCCGGCCTTCCAGGCCGTGCTGGCAGACGACCACCGGTCGGCGCTCTCCTTCCTTGATCCCCCTGGGAAGGATCAGGATGCCGTAGGCAATCACGTCGGGGTAGACGTCCATGAGGACCTCGAAGACCTGGAATCCAGGCTCATCGTAGATCCTCCGCGTGCGGACATCGGGGGGAAGCATCGTCAGATCGAATCGGCCGATGACCTCCTCGGAGAAATAGCTCCGGTACGGTTCGACGGTCCGAGCGTACGACTCGGCCGAGTTCGTCTCAAGCTTCTTCAGGAACTCCCGGCGGATGTATGGACTCTCAACCAGGAGCTGCTGGTTGTGGCGGTCGAGCTCGTGGAGTTGCCGTGCCTGTCGGTCTCGAGCGGCCTGGACGAGCCTCTCGATGTTTCCAGCACCCCCGGGACGGCTAACTTCGACGGTCGAGATCGATGCGAGCCGTGCCCCGGGATCGAGGGCGCGGAGAAGCTGTCGGAGCGTCTCGTCGGTCCCGAATGCACCCCGACCTTCCGGCCCGCTCGCCACCATGGCGACCCGTGCCTCTGCCCCGAGCCCAGCGACCAGTGCCCGGGCCCTTTCGATCTCCGCTGAGACCGCCTCCAGCGCCGGTGTTGTCAAGCGGCCCGGAGCCCCACCGGTGCCGGGTGGGATGAGCACTTCAGGCGCCCGAGACGCCTCAACAATCAGCGCCCGTGGCGCCACCATCGACGCAACTTCAGCGTCGCCAAATTGCTCCAGGAGGCCGAACACATTCCGGTCGACCGGCTGACGCCAGGTGTCATCCCTGTCACCAAAATAGCCGCTGATGCAGGCGGCCTGGATTCTCGGATCGAGCGCCGCGGCATACAGGGCGATGGCCCCACCCTCACCGTATCCAAAAATAGCGACGCGAGGCTTGCGACCGCCTTGCCTCGCCGACCCTTCGATCGCGTCGACCAGGGCCAGTACCTTCTGGACCTCGTAGCCGATGACGTGGCGACCCAACTCGTAGGCCGGTCGATAGATGAATTCGCGGTTGGTGAGCCGGGCTCTCCCGTTACGTGGCACGATCGTCCGGTCGATCAGAGTCGGGACGAAGACATGACAACCACTCTCCGCCAGGCGACGGGCCACCTGCGATCCCACGGGCAATCCCGGGACAAGCCCCACCAGTTGCTCGGGGACCTGGTCTGCGTCCGGGATCACGATGATGAAGGTGTCCCCTGTCCCTAGTTCCAGCCCTTCACCTGTCACATCTCCGAATGCCGGCCAAGTCGCAAGATGTATGGTTTTGGACTCTATTGGACCTGGATCAGGGAAATCCTGGAAACCGTATTCGATGCGATGGATCGCCGGGGATGGGGTGCGCGGATCGCGAACTCCGAGTAGATGGGCCAGCCGGTCCCGATTCGGAGCGATCGAACCGCTGTAGGCGGCCTTAGAGGAGAAGTTCCGATTCCAGTGCAGCGCCCGTCGGGACTTCGATTCGCCTGTCTGACGCAGGAGGAATCGGTCGACGCCCGCGACCATATCGCTCGCGATGTCCCCCGTTGTCGTCAAGGCCCTGGTACCCGGCAAAGGAGGGCCAGTTCCTTCCTGCGCGAGGGTCGGTGCGTAAAGGGCGAGGGACACGACCATCCCCGCCAGGGGCGCGCTGTGTCGTCGCATGGGATTTGCCTCGGGTGCCTACCGGCTGGTGCATCACAGTCACGCCCCCGAGACTAATCGCGGCGATCGAGGACCGCAAGGCGACGGGTTCACCTCCAGGCTTCCAGAACATCCAACGCTGCAAACCGAAATCCTACAAAAGATCGATTTGATTATGTTCGCTTTAGTTGAATGCCACCAGCCCGCCTCAATGATGCCCGTGAGTGCGATCGCTGGCAGTCATGCGGCGAACATTGGCGTCCTCGGGCAGTTCAAGGAGAGTGCCCGCGGCGAGGCGGTTCGGGTCTCCGATGACGTCGCGATTCAGTTCGTAGATCTCTTCGGCGCGATGAGGATCGCCCAGAAGGTCCCGTGCAATCGACCGCAGCGTATCGTAATCCCGGACCTTGTAGACCGGTTGTTCCGTCGAGGATTCACGACACGCCTGCCTGGATATGGATGTTTTATTATTTTCTGTACGCAAATGATCGCTCGATTGGGCGCGTCCGATCCGCGCCGTCCAGTCATCAGGCTCGAGGTCGCCAACGGGCAGCTCGAGCTCGGGCGCGGACCGCATGGGGCGACCCGCCGAAAGACCGATGTCCGAGGATCGGGCGGTTCGAGATGTTGGCACCGAGTCGGATCGGTCTGGATCCGATCCAAGGTCCTGATCGAGGCCGCGATCGCGCTCCCGATGCGCGACCGGGCCGCGTTGTGACGGATCGATGTAGGCCGGGTCCAGGTTCTCAACGGCAGGGATTTCGATCACATCATTGATGTGAATCTCTTGGATGTTAGGATATTTTTGTGAATTGGCCTTCCAGAGAGCACGGTAGTATCGAGCCGATCCGTAGTAAAGCCTGGAGATCGTCCAGAAATTCTCACCCCGCTCGACAACGTGGATTGTGGAGTCGAGGTGAGGCTTTTCAGGCGGATGGCCGTTGGTAGGTTCCGGAGCTGTCTCCCGGGCTTTCGGAACGGCTTTCTCGGTGGTCGGCCCGCCGGACACTTCAGGGCGATCCGGTGCGGAGACGGTCGCCGGTCCTTCGAACCGACCTCGAAGACCGGCGGATGAGTCCAATCCGCCACGCTCGTCTGCCATCGCTTCCGAGCGATCGTCGGTCATCTCCAGCGAGAGATGACCTTTGCTTGCAACCCGGACCCACCCTGAACCGGCGAGGCCTCCGTCCGTTGTCGTCTTCGACGGAGACTCTTGACTTCGGTGGACTGGTGCCTCGTGCAGTGGCGTTGATGGTTTCTCCGGACTGTTCGATACAGGCGACAGCATTGGGCTGACCACGACCGGATTGGGAGAGCCCTTACTGATCGATGGTGCCTTCGTTGACTCGGTGGAGACCGGAGTGAGGGCCGGCTGCGCCTCGATCCTCTCGTGCCCCGGGCCATCCTTCGGTTGGATGTTTTCGGCTGGCGCCTTGATCTCGTGCTTTGGTTCTTCCTTCGGAGGGGCCTTGGCGGCCGGAGCCTCGACCACAGGTCGCTTCGAGTCGGGCTGCGACTCTCCGATCTTCGGCGGCGACGAGTCGGGGAGTCCCTCCACGCGATCCGTTGCGGTCATGGTCGGTGTCGAGGCGGCACTGGGAACCAAGGGGCTGGCGCCCGATGGTCCTGTGGGGATCTCGGGCCCGGGCGTGGGGCTCGGTCCGTTCGATCCCGGCTCGGGGAGTTCGTTAAGTCCGGGTCGAACCTCCTTGTTCGCGCCTTCGGAATTCGGTGAAATCGGGTTTACGGGCCGTTCCTCAACACCCGTGACCATCGGGAGCGCCGGCGAGATGTCCGCGGGGGGCGTCATCCCATCCGGCGATACCATGGACTGGGGCGGCCTTTCGGCGGGTACTGGTATCTGGGCTGGAGGCTCCGTATGGTCCTTTGCGGGCTTCTCGATCGGGTTTGTTTCGGACTTCGACGCGGGCGCGTGCGGTTTCTCCAGAGCGGCCTGGCTAGCTGGCTGCGGCTGAGTGACTGAGGGCTTGATGCCCTCCGAGGGGGGCGGTACGGCCGCCTCGATTGCCGGCGACAGATTGGACTTCGGCAGACCGGCTGGAGCCGCATGTTCCGGGCTCGGCATTCCAAGGCCGGTCGAAAGTGGTGGGCCGCTGGGAGTGGTCTCGGGGCCGGGCACGGCCTGGGCCTTTGGCGGACCTGGTTCTTTCCCGGCCGCGCCGGGAGTCGGTGGACCTGGTTCTGGTCGGGCCGTGCTAGTAGTCGGCGAGCTTGGTTTCTCGGATGAAAGGGACGTCGGAGGATCTCCATGCGTCCTCATCTCCGGGAATTCTGTTCCTGAGCTCGGAGTGACCGACGGCTGGGTGGCGGCGGCCGTCGTCGCTGGGTCAGCCAGCGGTTTTTCCTCGACGACAGGCAAGGGAAGGAGTGGGGACGATTCCTGCGGGCTACCCGGGGGCGCCGCCGGATGCTTCGTATCCGGGCCCACTGTCCGGGGCGCCATCGCGGGCGTCGTGGGTGCCGGCGCGGGAGCCGGTGCGGCCGGAGTCTCAGCGAGTGGTGAGACGATCGCAGGATCAGTCTCTGGCGGCGCCGCCGTTGTGG
>DAHZZC010000432.1 GCA_027435495.1 Planctomycetales bacterium | reverse complement strand
GTCCTCGTGGTAAACACTGCTTACCTCCAGGACGGAAAGAACGAACCTTACGTTCAGCACAACATCGATGCGTACGTCAAAGTGGATTCCCGTGGCTGGAAGGCGGTCGCCCGAACGATGCGGCCGGTCGTCGAGCGAATCCTTGAGGACCAGGTCAAGGAGGCGGGTTTCTTCATCTCACTGATGGGCCGCCTCGTGCAGACCTACCCGGTCTGGGCGAGTGAGGTCGTGAGCCGACAACCCGGGGTCGACGCTGAGACCCGCCAGCGGTTTCTCACTGTGATTGTCCAGGCCCGCCGGCCGGGCTCGTCGAATGGTCGCCCCGTCGTCATGAACGGCAAGGGCGACTCGCGACGCCGCTGATCGAACGGGAGAACGCCCTCGATCTGCTTAGGCGCTCATCTTTTAGAATGATTAATCAATAACGAATTGCACATTCTCGACCTGACAGACCGCATCCTGAAAGTCATCGTTGGTCGAGTATTCCCAGCCGATCAGGTAGCTGTGGGGGATGATCTTGCCGGTTACTCGATCGCGGTTGGCATAGATCATCGCCTTGTAGGGTTGGTGGGCGAGCCGGGGGTTGTGGCGAGCGACGAGTCCCGGCTCGCTGTAGACGCATTCGCTGGGGAACTGGTCGTTCGCGATCCAGAGGCCGAATGGTCGATCGCCTGGGTCGAACTCGGTCAACGAACCCTCGGCGATCGGCGGCGGGAGGTTCTTGCCGGTCCGAATGTCATCGGTTGTGTTCTTGAAGGTGTAACTCCAGAGTTCCGCCTTTCGATTGGGCTTCTCCGCTTGATACCAGCCGCCTCGGGTTCGCTTTTCGAGCCCGAGCGCAATGACGGGACGATACCGGACCGGACCCGGCCCCGCCTTGCGAAACAGCCCAGGAACCTGGTTGACGTTTGTTCGGACTGGGTTCGCCAGATCTCCGAACATCGAGAGTCCGTAGCGGTCGCGGAGGATCACGTCCCAGTCGGGCTCGTTCGGCCCCGGTGCGACCCTGGGCTGGCCGGGCATTTGCGCCGAGGCCGCGACCGCCAGTCCCATCGCGAGAATTCCCGCCGTCACCATGGTTCGCTTCACGATTCGTCCTCCTCGCTCATCTTCTCGGACTCCGGCTCGCCCCTCTCAAGAATCGATGGCTCCACCGGCCGGAACGCAATGAGCCCGGCCACTGCCAGCATCGCCAGCAGGCCGAAGCCCGAGAGGATTTTCCCCACCCGGAACGACCTGGGATTATAGGTGTAAACAAGATGGTGATCGCCCGACTTCACCGCCGCGCCTCGCATGGCGCGATTCGCCCGGTAGATCGGGGCGGGGACGCCATCGATCGTTAGCTCCCAGCCGGGATAGAAGATGTCGGCCAGCACAACCATCCCGGGCGTTTCGAGGTGGACGTCCAGCTCCACTCGCGTCGGCATTGGATACTTGACCGTCACGACCTCCGAGGACTCGACCGCTCGCTCCGAGAACGCGCCTTTCAGCGAGGCCAGATCGTTCGACTCGATCCAGACGAGATCGCGCCAGTCGAAGACCCGCCGGTTCGGGTCATTCCAGATGGGATCGGCGTCGTAGGTGATCTCCTTGACAGCCCTCTGCCGCTCCTTGCCAGGGTCGAGGGCGCGGGGAGTATCTATGGAACGATTCTTGTGGACGACCCAGGCCCGCGAGTTCGGCCGGAGGTTCCGCAGCACCCGGTAATCCTTCTGCTCCGTCCACTCCCGACCATGGTCCTCACCTCGTGACGGTCGGAGAGTCTTCGCGTCAGGATAGATTGTCTTGCCATCGATCAGGAGCGCGGCATATCCTCGAAACGCGTCGTCCCATCGGCTCAGCATCGGGACGATAAAGTATCGCGTATTCCACATGTCGAACGATCGGCGGGGATAATAGACCACGCGGTCGCCGACCGAGACGCCAAGTTCGCGGGCCATCTTCGGGTCGCGGATCGTCCAGGGAAATCCACCGTAGAACCATTCATACTCGTAAAGCTCGGCGACTCCGACCGTGTGGGTGTATTCGAGTCCATACGGAATTCCGTACTTCGGCTGAAGCGTCCCACGCTCCCATCGAACGATCTCCGTGCTCCGGTCGGGCGAGGCAACGGAATGCCACTGGATCGGGTTCCAGATGGGCATCCGATGCACTCGGTACGGACCGGGCGCCGGATCGGCGCGCTCGGCCTCTTGAATCACCCGGAGCACCTCGGGCTCGCCCTCCAGCGCCGACTGCGGAATGGTGATCACATAATGGCAGTTGGCGAGTCCAAGGTCGGCGGCGACCAGCACCAGGGCAAGTGTCCCAGCAGCGTGGGCTTTTCCAACAACCGCCATTCGGATCGCAACCAGCCCGATCGCCAGAACAACCGACCCCTGCGCGAGCCCGCGGATCATCGCCGCGTACATCGCCGAGGATCGAGTCGAACCGTAAAGCGATCCGACCTGCTCGGAGTCGAACCAGGCGAGGATCAACCCGCGCCCGATCAGTGCAGCCGAGAGTAGAACCAGGCTGAGAGCCAGCAAAAGCCCGGTGAGGATCGTGGCCCGACGGGCTCCGCCGCGCCCGAGCGAGTCCCAGCCGAGACCCGCGAGTACCGAAAGTCCCATCGCGGTCAGTGTGAAAAGTTTCGCTGGGTATCGGAACTGGTGGAAACCCGGTAGGAGCATCGACATCAGCCAGTAGATCCCACCATCGCCATCGCGGAGGAAATCGTCCTCACGGATCGGCGTGTCCATGTCGGTATCGAGCGGGCCAAGCGCGCGGATCAGTGGCCGGAGCGAGGGCGCGACCCGATTCAGATCGATCGTGATCTCGCGCGGGCCGGGCTCGTGGTCTTGCAGCCCTTGAGCCATCGGCCGATGTCCCTCGGCGATCGCACGTGCCATCCAGATCGGACTGGTGTATTTTCCCAGGCTCCCCAGCACTCCAACGATCACGATGATCGAGAGCCAGACCCGCCACGGTGCCGCTCGCCGGACGGCCATCGTCGCAAGGGCCAGTACCAGCGTGAAGCCGCCATGATACAGCGATGGCATCCAGACATGTGGCGACGAACCAGGCGGCCGGATTCGCTCGGCCCACGAGTCATTCCCGCCAAAGGAATTCCCCAGCACGTCGGGCCAGATAAGACCGGCCAGTCGGGTTGGCTCCAGGCTGAACGGGTAAATATCATGAGGCCCCGACTGGGCCGCTCGACTCGTCCGCTGAGTGAACTCCAGCACCGGCAGGAGTTGCGCTCCGGCCACCGCGACCGCAAGTATCGCCGCGAGCCCCAACCCAACCCATGCTGTTCCCAGCGGCGACCGCTTTTTCCATCGCCATCGGACAAGGAACCCGATCCCAAAGAGTCCCCAGGCCGCGGCCACTGCTCCCGGAAAATACCCCATCCAAGGCAAAGCTGACGCCGGACGCGAATGAGTACGAAGACGTGGCGTCCAGCAACCGCCGGCGATCGCCGCCGCTGCGTAGATCACGATCCCAATCGCCATCAGCAACATCCAAACGAGGCCCGACCACTTCCGCCTCGTCCTCGTCGACTGATCGATTCGCTGCTCAAGAGCACGTGCCGAAGCCCGCTCCCAGGAGAGACCGGCAGCGTACCCAATCCCCGCGAGTCCGAGAAGGTATCCCGACTGCGGCTCGCCCCCGAGTAATAGCATGGCCAGCACCGCCGCCAGCTCCAGCAATGCCCACCGACGTCCGCGACGCGCCCACTGGTCGACCGCGTGGAACCCGAGCGGCAACCAGGCCGCTCCCACCAGGTAAATGATGTTCGCGGACTGAAACAGGACCGGTGCCCCGAAGGCATAGCTGACACCCGCGATTCCGGATCCCAGCCAACTCGTCCCCCACGATCGCATCAAAACGATCACCGCGGCGAAGGAGAGAGCCGTATGGAAGACAACAT
>DAHZZC010000431.1 GCA_027435495.1 Planctomycetales bacterium | reverse complement strand
GGCGTCATGGTCGTGGTGGACATGGTGCGGGCTCCGGTCGATCGCCTCGGGATTCCGATGACCGTATTGTAACCCTTCCGCGTCGAAGGGAGGCGAGGGCGTCCTCGCGTCATCAACGGACGGCGACGATGCTCAAGCCGTATCGGTCGGCCAGGGCGACGACCTGGTCCTGATCGAGGAGGATGGTCCGGTCGGCCTCGATCGCGAGGACCCGGGCGCCCGCGCGATGGAGGTTCTCGATCGTGGTCACGCCGATGGTGGGGACATCGAACCGCATGTCCTGCTGCGGCTTGGCGACCTTGACGAGGGCCCAGCCGCCGGCGCGGCAGAGCTGGCCGGCGCGCTCGATGCAGCGATCGGTTCCCTCAATGGCCTCGATGGCCAGCGCCGCCTTCTCCTTGACGGCGACCGACTGCCCCACGTCCAGCCGGCCCATTTCCTTGGCAAGCTCCCAGCCGAAGGCGATGTCGATGCGCTCCGCCGCCGTGGGGGCGCGGCGGGTGAGGACTCCCTCTTTCACAAGCAGCTCCGGGCAGAAATCGAGCGCCGAGGCGAAGGTCAGGCCGTCCCGCTCGAACTCGGCGATCACTCCGAGCAGGAGGCTATCATCGCGGTTATCGGCGCGGCTGCGGTCGTACCACCATCGAATGGTCCGGAAGTCAGGACAGAGCTGAACCATCCGCCAGGGGGTATACATCACATTCTTGGTCACCTTGCCCGCCATCACGACCCGGCGTGCGCCCAGGCGACGGAACGCCCGGATGAAGCCGCCGAGGCGAGCCACGCCGTAATACTCGAACGATTCGCAGAGCTCGCGGAGTTCCTCGGATGCCTCGTACCGGATGCCGACGCAGGCGACGCGGAGCCCCTGCCGACGCGCGGCCTCGGCAAAGAGGATCGGGAATCGCCCGCTGCCGGCGAGCAGGCCGATCGGCTCATCGATGCCGGCTCGGGCGGTCGCGGTGTGGAGCCTGCGGAGGGTCGTCGGGATCATGGCGGTCACTCCTCGGCGTCGGAGTCAGACACCGAATCCGACGATATCTCCGCGTTCACGAGGCCCTGGATTGCGGCGATCTGGGCGGACAGTTCGCGGAGTTGCTTGTGCATCTCCGGAAGCCTGGCGATCATCTGGAAGAGCCGGCGCTGCTCGCGAATCGGGATGGCCGGGGAACCCAGGACGTTCTGGCCGTCGGGGACCGATCGATGGACGCCGGCCTGTGCGCCGATGATCACGCCGCTGCCGATGCTGGTGTTGTCCTTGATCCCCGCCTGACCGGCCATGATCACGTAGTCGCCCGTCCGGCAGCTTCCGGCGATTCCGACCTGCCCGCAGAGCAGGTTGTGCCGGCCGATCTGGTTGTTGTGGCCGATCATGACGAGGTTGTCGATCTTGGTTCCCTCGCCGATCCGGGTGGCCTCAAACGTGGCGCGGTCGATGGTACAGTTGGAGCCGACCTCGACGTCGTCTCCGATCTCCAGCCGGCCGGAATGCGGGATTTTGACGTGCCGGCCGCTGGTCGTTCGATAGCCGAAGCCATCGCCGCCCAGAACCGTTCCCGCATGGATCTCGACCCGATCGCCCAGCACGACGCCCGGATAAAGCACAGCGTTGGGATGCACGATGCAGCCGCGGCCGAGCCGGCAACCGTCGCCGATCACCGCGCCAGGGTGGAGGGTGCAGCCCTCGCCGATGGCCGCGTCCTCGCCGACATAGGCGAACGGATGGATCGCCACATCGGGCCCGACCCAGGCCGAGGCCGCGACGCAGGCTTGCGAATGGATGCCCGTCCATCGCGGTCGGGCTGCGCCGATCAGATGGGTGCGCACCGCCAGGAACGCCGCCATCGGATCCTCGACCTCGATCAGGGCCAGCGAGGGGCCCTCCTCAGGTGCGGGCGCTCCCCTGCGAAAATGGGGACCAACGATCGCGGCCGAGGCGGGTGAGGTGCGTAACTGGCGGGCGAATCGCTCGCTCTCGATAAACGTGATATCGCCCGGGCCCGCTTCACCAACCGGTCGAGCCGATTGAATCGCGACGTTGGCGTCGCCGAACAGCCGGCCGCGGACGAGTGCCGCAAGCTCTCCCACGGTTGCGACCACGAGTTCCTTCCTTTCTTCCCTGAAAGGAGTCGGCAGGGACCGGCATTCGAGAGGTCGCGCGGAGGTCTCGGACCAATCCGGTCGGGCCGTCCGCCGAACCAAGATGTCCGGCACTCGCAAACCATCGGTGGCCATCCAGGCCGGGGCGGATCGTAAACCATTCGAGGCGGTCCGGCAAGGCAAGTCTCATGACTCGCGGGACGGCGCCCGGTCTCCCCATCTGATCGTCCAAAAGGCCCGCCCGGCTTCAATCGCCGTTGAGCCGCGATTGCACCAGCGCGGCAAGGTTCGCCACGTGAGGGAGGTCGGACGGACGGCAGGTCTCTCGATCCAGCAGCAGCCCGGAGAGCCCGGCCCGCATCGCCCCCCGCACGTCGTTCTCGATATCGTCGCCCACGCAGATCACCCGATCGGGCGGCAGGCCAAGGTGGTCGCAGGCCGCGCGGAAGAATTCCGGATGCGGCTTCCTGTAACCGACTTCCGACGAAATCACCAGCGAGTCCACCCACGGCGCGAGCTCCGGCAGTCCACGGACAACGCCCCGGAGCCGGCCGTCGAAGTTCGAGCCGACGCAGAGGGAAACTCCCTGCTGCCTCAGCACCCCGAGCGCAGGGGCCACATCGGGAAAGCATCGCCAGGAAGACGGGTCACTGAAATGGTCCCAGAGCTCCTCGAAGGCGCGCTCGGGGTCGGGTAGTTCCGGGAGCACTCCGGCGACAATCTGCCGCCAGCGTCGGCGCTCGGTCGCCTCGTCGGTCGAGAACGTCCCCTGCCCCGCGTCGACGCCGTCGCTCTGGAAATGGACCCGGAACCGGGCGCGAACCTCGTCCCGATCCAGCTCGATCCCCTGGCGGCTCGCCGCCGCCGTGTAGGCCGAAGCCACCGAGGGCTCCGGTTGGATTAAAGTTCCCACGGCGTCGAAGACGATCCCATCGATGCCGGCCCAAAGCGGTCGCACTTTCATGGCCGTCGCGATTCCCTCCTCCGCGGGTGACGACGACGCGCCACCCTTCCCGAATTTTCGTCGCCCTTGCCTCGATTCACGGCCTGTCAAATTCCGCCGAAGAACCAGCCTGGGCACTCTGCAAAAACATTATGGCCAGGATTCCCACCGAAGAAAGTGGGTGTCCGATCGGATTCGACGTATCCTCCTGATGCCCAACGGAGAACCCGAAAATGAAGGCACCCCATCTGCGGTTCGATCGTCGTCCCGAGGGCGGTCGGGAAGGCGAGATTCCGGCCGTTCAGGCCCGGGCGTTGCACCGTCGTCGTGAGCTGGAGTCGCAGCAGCGAGCCTTCCAGGGTCCCGCACCTGGACGGGAATCGGCCTCGGCGGCCGACCTGACGCCGGTCCGCCGCCGGCCCCGGGGGAGCTGAACCGCGAGAGTCGAGCGCCTTCGATCATCCGCGCCCGGGGCGAACCAGCCCGGCCCTGACGTCGATGTCGAGATCGGCCACCTGGCCGGCCCAGAGCTTGGGCAAGGCGATGGCTGCCATCGCGGCGTTGTCGGTGCAAAGTGAGATCGGAGGGATGAAGATTTCGACCCCCATTGCGTCGCCCATCGCGGCGATTCGCTCGCGGAACCGGCTGTTCGCGGCGACCCCACCGCCGACCCCGAGCCGCTTCAGCCCCGATCGAGCGAGAGCCTGCCTGGCCTTGGCAACGAGCACGTCGACGACCGCCTCCTGAAAGCTGGCGGCGAGATCGCCAAGGCAAGACTCGTCGAGCAGGACCTCGGGCGACTGTGCGTTCGGACCGTGAATCGCGTAGAGAACGGCCGTCTTGAGCCCGGAAAAGCTGAAGTCCAGCCGATCGTCGTGCAGGAAGGATCGAGGCAGGGCAAACGCCTTCGGATTCCGACCCCGGGCCACGCGCTCGATCTCCGGACCGCCAGGATAGCCGAGGCCCAGCAGGCTGGCGACCTTGTCGAAGGCCTCGCCCGCCGCGTCGTCGGTGGTCCCGCCGAGCATCGCCGTTTCCAGCGGCCCCTCGCACCGGAAGAGGCTGGTATGCCCGCCCGAGACGACCAGACCGATGCACGGATAGACCTGCCGGTCGGGAAAGGCGAGCTGGCAGGCGTAAAGGTGCCCTTCCAGGTGGTCGACAGCCACGAGCGGGAGGTCGAGCGCGAGGGCGAGCGACTTGGCGGCTGTGAGTCCAACCACCAGTGCACCGACCAGCCCAGGGCGGGTCGCGACGGCGATCGCGTCGAGATCGCGAAGGCCGACCCCTGCCCGGGCGAGCGCCTCGTCGATCATCGGCAGGACCTGGCGGACGTGAGCGCGCGAGGCGATCTCCGGGACGACGCCCCCATACCGGCGATGCAGCCCAACCTGCGAGGCCACGACGCTCGACCGGATGGTCGGAACCCCGACGCCCGGCGGTCGCGGCCCTTCCAGAACCGCCGCCGCCGTCTCGTCGCACGTCGTCTCGATCGCCAGAAGTCGCGCGCTGGAACCCATGATCTCCACCCGACTCGGGATGCGAGGCCCGATCTCAGGCGGCCTTCTCCTTGGCAAGGAGCTTGCCTCGGAGGACTTCCAGGGCCTTCTCAAGCTGCTTGTCGACCATCGGACCGCTCGGACGTCGACGGGCCCCGGCCTTCGGCTGGGGCTTCTCGGCCTCCTTCTTCTGCGGTTCGGACTTCGGCTTTTCTTCGGCCTTCTTCTCGACCAGACTGGCGTCCTTCTTCGACTCGGTTTTCTCGGCCTCGACTTTCGGCGTCTCGGCCGGAGTACGGCGATGGCCGGAGGCGAGATCGCGGTCGCGTCGGGCGCG